>JANNVG010000955.1:0-3611 GCA_031414395.1 Fimbriiglobus sp. | reverse complement strand
CGGCGGGATCGTGAACGCCGTCCGCACGGCCGTGCGGTTCGAGTGTCAGACGCTCCAACTGTTCACCAAGAACGCCGCCCAGTGGGCCGCCCCGCCACTGACCGACGACACTGTGCGCGCGTTCCGCACCGAAGCCGCTGCCGCCGAGTTGGTGTACCTGACTGCGCACGACTCGTACCTGATTAACCTCGCGGCACCCGGCGACGAGTTGTTCGACAAGTCGGTGAACGCATTCGTCATCGAGATCGAGCGCGCGCACGCGCTCGGGCTGGCGTACCTCGTGACTCACCCCGGCGCGCACGTCGGCAGTGGCGACGAAGCCGGTCTCACTCGGGTGGTGAACGGGTTGAACGAGGCGGCCCGTCGGACTCGCGGGCTGTCGCCGATCATCCTGTTGGAAACGACGGCGGGGCAGGGCACCTGCCTGGGGTGGCGCTTCGAACATCTTGCACACCTGTTGAACGCCGTGACCGAACCGGAGCGGTTCGCGGTCTGCCTCGACACCTGTCACGTGTTCGCCGGCGGGTACGACCTGCGGACAGCCGCCGCCACCAAGAAAACACTCGCCGAGTTCGACGCCGTGATCGGGTTGCAACACCTGAAGTTGTTCCACTTGAACGACAGCGTGAAGCCGCTCGGCAGTCGGGTGGACCGGCACGCTGGCATCGGGCTGGGCGAGATCGGCGACGCCGCGTTCAAGCACATTGCCCGGCACTTCCAGCACACGCCGATGATCCTGGAAACGCCGAAGCTCGACGCCGACGGGGCCGAACTCGACCCGGTCAATTTGTCGCGGTTACGGGAATTCGCCAATGCTGGCGCGTCCGGTCGTTAGCGGTCGTGCGCCGGGAAACCAGACGCCGACAGCGCGGAGTTGTGGTTTCCGCTCAAGTCGGCTGGCGGGCCGCTCATCCGTCTGTAACATTTGCCTCACTCGCGGGCCTATTCTCGGCCCGCTACGGATCGACTCGCAACGTCCGTTCGATGTCTCAACCCGCCGGTGTCGGCGTTCCCGTCATTACGCCCGCATCCCGGTCGTGGCCGAGCCGTCGTACCTCCGGAGGCCCGCATGTCTCGTTCGGCACCCCTCGGTTCTCTCCGCCGGTGGCTTCGTGTTGAACTGCTGGAAGACCGCACCACGCCCACGGCCGTGATCGTCGATCCCAACTCGTTCGCGGCCGACCGCGTACTGGTCACGCTGGCCGACGGGTCGGACGCGGCCACCGCCGTCGCCAACCTGTCCGCCTCGCCCTTCGCCGCCGGCGTGGAGCGGCTCGGGCTGGGCATCTATCAGGTGAACCTGCGGGCGGGCGTGAGCGTCACCACGGCCATTCCCGCGCTCTACGCCATCCGCGGCATCACCTCCGCCGAAGCGGACTACGCCATCGGGCTGACGGCCACGCCGAACGACCCGAGCTACGGCAGCTTGTGGGGGCTCAACAACACCGGCCAGAGCGCGGGCACGCCGGACGCCGACATCGACGCGGCCGAGGCGTGGGACACCGCCCGCGGGTCGTCCACCGGCAAGATCGTGGCGGTCATCGACACCGGAGTGGACTACACGCACCCGGACCTGGCTGCCAACATGTGGCAGAACCCCGGTGAGACGCAAGACGGGATAGACAACGACGGCAACGGTCTGGTGGATGACATCTTCGGGGCCGACTTCGCCAACAACGACGGCGACCCGATGGACGACAACAACCACGGCACGCACTGCGCCGGCACCATCGGGGCGGTCGGGGACAACGGCGTGGGCGTGGTGGGCGTGGCGTGGACCACCCGCATCATGGGGCTGAAGTTCCTGACGGCGAGCGGCAGCGGCAGTACCAGCAACGCCATCAAGTGCATCGACTACGCCATCAGCAAAAACGCGACCATCCTGAGCAACAGTTGGGGCGGCGGCGGGTACAGTTCGGCGCTGGAGGCCGCCATCGTGCGGGCGCGAGACGCCGGCGCGGTGTTCGTGGCGGCGGCCGGGAACAACGGGGTGAACACCGACACCAGTGCCAACTACCCGTCCAACTACGCTGTGACCAACGTGGTGTCGGTGGCCGCCACCGACCGCAACGACGCGCTCGCCTCGTTCTCCAACTACGGGTTGAACACGGTGGACCTGGGCGCGCCGGGCGTGTCCGTGTTGAGCACCACGCGGAACAACACGTACAGCACGTTCAGCGGCACGAGCATGGCCACCCCGCACGTGTCGGGCGCGCTGGCCGTGTTCTGGGACGCCAACCCGACGCTCACCGCCCAACAGGTGATCCAAGCGCTGCTGTCGTCGGTCGATCAGATCCCCTCGCTGGCCGGCAAGACGGTGAGCGGCGGGCGGCTGAACCTGGACAAGCTGCTCGACTTGGGCGGCTCGCCTCCGCCCCCGCCCCCGCCGCCCCCGCCGAGCGACACCACCGGCGCGCGAATCACCACCTCCGCGTTCGCGGGCAGCACCGCCAACACCTACAACCGCGTGCGGGTGACGTTCAACGAGGCGATGAACGCCAGCTCGTTCGCCCCGGCCGATGTCGCCCTGACTGGCCCGACCGGCGCGGTCTCCGTCACCGCCGTCACGCCGGTGGCCGGCAGCACCACGCAGTTCGACATCACGTTCGCTACGCAGTCGGCTTACGGCAACTACGCCGTCACCGTCGGGCCGGACGTGCTCGACGTGCCCGGCGTGCCCGGCGTGCCCGGCAACCTGATGGACCAGAACCAGAACGGTTCAAACGGCGACCTGCCGGGCGATGTCTACACGGGGAACGCCAAGCTGTACCCGCCGCGGCAGACGTTCGCCCTGTCCGGGCTGACCGTCGCCATCCCGGATCGGTCCACGGTGAACGTCAACATCACTGTGCCGGCCACGTCGGTGGTGAACGCGTTCGCCGTCACTGACGTGAACGTCACCGTCACCCTCGCCCACACCTACATGTCGGACCTGCGGATCTCGCTCATCTCGCCGACCGGCACCACAGTGCAGTTGTTCAACCGCCGCGGCGGGTCGGCCAACAACATGACCGGCGCCACGTTCAACGACGAGGCGGCGACGGCCATCTCGGCGGGGGCGGCCCCGTTCAGCGGGTCGTTCCGGCCGGAGCAGGTGCTGTCGGCGTTCGACGGGCAGAACCCGGTCGGCACCTGGACGCTGCGGGTGCAGGACCTGGCCCGCACCGACGTGGGCACGATCACCGCCATCAGCCTGGGCATCGCCACCAGCCCCGGTGACTCGGCGACGACGTTCGGCACGGCCGACCCGTTCACCAGCGGGCCGGTGACGGTCGGGCCGGGCGTGGCCACCGATCTGGTCGCCGACACGCCGGTGCTCATCTCCCCGCCGACCGCCACGCCGGTGTCGGTGGCTCTGCCGCGGCTGACGTCCACGACGGACGCCACGCTCAGCGGCACGTCGCCGGCGGTGGTGCCGACATTCGGCGGCATGGCCAACTTCGAGCCGAGTGCGGTTGAGTGGCTGGGCCTGTCGAACCGCCCGCTCGCGGGCGGGGTGACGGTGGAGTAGTCCTCAAGTCGTCTTGTAGGGCGGGTCGAGCGGCCGGCGGTTCGGTTCGCTCTCTCGTCGAATGACTCCGGCCGCGACGCCCCGCCGCCAACCCGCAATC
>JANNVG010000954.1:0-2880 GCA_031414395.1 Fimbriiglobus sp. | reverse complement strand
CGTGCACCAGCGCCGGCACGGTTGCGGTTGGCATCGCAGCCACCGCCACCGCCGGGGTGCGGGGTTGAAGCCCCCGCGCCCGGGCGGTCGCGGCTCGTTGTGCCGTTCATGCCGCCCCTGCCGCGCGTGCCGCGCGTGCCGCGCGTGCCGGCGGGGAGTCTCACGAATCGCGGTCCCAGGCGGTTGCACCTCCCCCGCCCCGCCGTACAATTTGCCAAAATTTCCCATCCGTTCGCACCCCTCCGGCCGAACGGAATGGGAACCCGTCGTTTCAAAGGGCGGTCATGGAAAAGGTGATGTGTTACGGGGCACTCGGCGTGGCCGGACTGATGGCCCTGCTGTTCCTCGTCGACCTGATCCTGGGCATCCCGTTCGGCCGCGGGCCGTTCATCGTGTTCGACATCCTCGGGCTGATCGCCGCCGGCATCACCGGCTACCTGGGGTTCAACGCCATGAAGGACGTGAAGTAGTCTCGTCTCCACCTCGTCGGGACAGCGTCACGGTTCTGAAGCCTCGTTCTGGTGAACCGGCGGCGTGAGCCGCCTGGGTTGCCGACCACCCGGCGGGCTGACGCCCGCGGTTCACCCGGAACCGGCGGACTCACGTCGCGCCGTTCGCCTGGGCGCGCGGCCTCCACCACAATCGTGTATCATTTCCCCGTCTTCGTGTGCCCGTGGGGAAGCCAGTCATGTCCGTCGGTCCGGATCGCGTGTGTGCGGCCGTCGCCCGCACCCGTCACAAGATGATGCTCGCCGAGTTGAAGGCCGCCGGCGAGCGCGGGAACAAGTTCCTCGAAGTCCGCATCGACTTCCTGGCGAAGGCGGTCGACTTCAAGCGGCTCGCCCCGGCGAAGGCGGCCGGCTGCTCGTGGCTGGCCACCATCCGCCGGCCGGCCGACGGCGGGCGGTGGCCGGCCACCGAGCACGAGCGGCAGATGGTGCTGCGGCAGGCGGTGGTGTCCGGCGTCATCGACTGGATCGATTTGGAAACGGACGTGGCCGACACCATCCGTCGGTTCGGGAACGTCAAGCGTGTGGTGTCTTACCACAACATGACCGAGACGCCGCCGGACCTGGACGACATCTACGACCGGATGCTCAAGCAGGACGCGGACGTGGTGAAGGTCGCGGTGCTGCCCCGCACGCCGGCGGATCTGGCCCGCATCATCGCCATCCAGAAGCGGGCGCCCAAGCCGACCGTCTGCTTCGGCATGGGCGACCTCGGCTTCCCCACGCGGTTCACGGCGCTCAAATTCGGCGCCCCGTGGGTGTACGCCTCGTTCAACAAGGAGCGGGAGCTGGCCCCCGGAATGCCCGCCGTCTCCGACTTCCGCACCACCTACCCGGTGAAGAAGATCGACGCCGACACGCGGTTCTTCGCCGTCGTCGGCGACCCCATCGGGCACAGCCTCAGCCCGGTCATCCACAACCACACCTTCCTGCGGAACAAAGTCAACGCCTTCTACGTGCCGATCCGCGTGCCGGAAGGGCAGTTCAAGGCGGCGGTGGCGGCGCTGGCGGGCGTACCGTTCGACGGGTACAGCGTGACCATTCCGCACAAAGAAGAAGCCGCCACGGCCGGCGACGCGGACGGCATCGTGACACAGGTGGGGGCGGCGAACACGCTGGTGCGGAAGGCGAACGGCACATTCGCCGTGCTGAACACCGACCACCCGGCGGCGCTCGAGAGCCTGCACGCGCACCTGACCGAGCGGGCCGCCGAGACGAAGTCGCCGATGAAGGGGCTGAACCAGTCGCACGCGCTGGTGCTGGGGGCGGGCGGGGTGTCGCGGGCGGTCGCGTTCGCCCTGCACCGGGCCGGGGCGGCGGTGACGATCGCCGGCCGCACGGCCGAGCGGGCGGAGAAGTTGGCCACCGAGATCGGGTGCAAGTGGTGCGACTGGGCCGCCCGGCACAACGTGGACCCGTGCGACATCGCGGTGAACGGCACGCCGGTGGGGATGCACCCGAACGTGGACGAGTCGCCGCTGCACGTCAGCTTCCTGAAGCCGGGGCTGGTGGTGTTCGACACCGTGTACAACCCCGAACAGACGCTGCTGGTGCGGGACGCCCGCGCCCGCGGGTGCGGCACCATCACCGGCGTGGAGTTGTTCGTGCGACAGGCGGCCAAGCAGTTCGAACTGTTCACCGGGCTGGTGCCGAACCTGGCCGACATGCGGGAGTTGCTCCGCAAGGCCATGTCGCCGCTCACGAAGGCGATGGACGACGAGGCGATCAAGAGCGGAGTTGCTGAGGGCGAAGGGGAAGGGGAGGATGGGGGGGAGTGAGACACACCTCACGAGGGTTTCCGATGACCGCGATGCCGCCGAAGTTCGCCCCGGTCCCCCCGCGAGTGGGGTCGCCGTTCCGCTTCACCCGCGAGCAGTATTACGAGATGGCCGGACAGGGCTATTTCGGGGACACCAGGACCGAACGCATCCGCGGGGAGATCGTCGCCATGCCCGCCGTCAACTGGTCGCACGCTCTCGCGGTTGCCAACACCGCCGAGGAACTCCTGAAGGCGTTCGCGGGTGTGGCGTGGATCAACTACGGCAACCCACTTCCGATGGACGACTCCGACCCGCAGCCGGACGTGATGGTGGTGCCCGGCAACCAGCGGGATTACGCGAACCACCCGACGGCCGCACTGTTGATTGTTGAGGTTTCGGGAACCACGCTCCAGTCCGACACCTCCACCAAAGCGGAACTGTACGCCGCCGCCGGCGTCACGGATTACTGGGTGCTCGACCTGGACGACCGCCGGCTGATCGTATTCCGCGACCTGGCCCCGCTGCCGGCCGAGTTGGGCGGGTTCGCCTACCGCACCCGCACCGAACTGGGCGAGTTTGACAGTGTCTCCCCGCTCGCCGCCCCCGCCGCG
>JANNVG010000953.1:0-7718 GCA_031414395.1 Fimbriiglobus sp. | reverse complement strand
GGGAGCGGGGGTTGAATCACCCGCTCCCTGGCGGTCGCGGCTCGTTTAGAACTGCTTCAGGAACCGCAGGTCGTTCTGCCAGAACAGGCGGATGTCGTCGATGGCGTGCTTGAGCATGAGCATCCGCTGCGGCCCCATGCCGAAGGCGAAACCGGTCACTTTGTCCGGGTCGTACCCGCCGTTCCGCAGCACGGTGGGGTGAACCATGCCGGCGCCCAGGATTTCCAGCCAGCCGGTGCCTTTGGTCAGGCGGTCGCGGTTCGGGTCCTCTTTCGGCCAGTCGATGTCCACCTCGATGCTCGGCTCGGTGAACGGGAAGTAGCTGCTGCGAATCCGAATCTGCCGTTCCGGGCCGAACATCCGCCGGGCGAACGCCGTCAGCGTGCCCTTCAGGTCGGCCATCGTCACCCCCTCGCCGATCACCAGCCCTTCCACCTGGTGGAACTGGATTTCGCTCCGCGTGCTGATCGCCTCGTTGCGGTAGCACATGCCGGGCAGGATCACCCGCACCGGGTTCGGGCACATCTCCCGCATGACGTGAATCTGGCCGGGGCTGGTGTGCGTGCGGAGCACGGTGCCGGGTGTCGTGGTGAAGAACGTGTCCCACATGTCGCGGGCCGGGTGGTGCGGCGGCATGTTCAACAGTTCGAAGTTCAGTTCGTCGCTTTCCACTTCCCGCGTGCGGTACACCTGGAAGCCGAGGTCGGCGAAGACGCCGTAGATCTCACGGAGGATCTGCGTGGCCGGGTGCAGCCGCCCGCGGGTGGCGGGCCGACCGGGGAGGGTCACGTCGAGTTTGTCGTTAGCGAGGCTGGCGAGCAGGGCCGATTCCTTCGCCGTGTCGAGTGCCGCGGTGAACGCACCCTCCAGCGCCACCTTCACCCGGTTGGCCTCCTGTCCGAACGCCGCCCGCTGCTCCTTGGGCGTGTCCTTCAGCTTGCCGAGCGCGGCTTTCATCAGCCCCTTGTCGCCGAAGAATTTGGTGTTCCACCCCCGCAGTGCGGACTCATCCGCACACCCGGCAAGCTCGGCCAAAGCGTCGGTTTCCAGCGTCTTCAGGTCGGCGGTCGCGTCGGACATTCCACGTCTCCGGTCGGTCGGTTCGTTTTAGCGAAGACACCGCCCCTCGGCTGACGGGTTCACGACGCGGCGAACCCCGACCGCAAGGTCGGTGGGTGCGAGCCACATCAACACGCACCCGCGGCCCTTGCGGGTCGGGTTCGCCCCTGAAGTCCTCGGCGGGTTCGGGCTGGTGATGCGGATGGATTCACTGCACGATGGCGGGTGCGACGGCCGATGAGATGGGATGGCACCCACCCCGCGGGCCGGAACCGTGTCCGCCGACCGGATTGAAGTCATGAGCGACCTGCGCGTCATCGCCGACCCGACCGTTTACCTGCTCAGCAAGCAGACGCTCCAGCAGGGCGAACTCGACCGCTTCTTGTCGGATCACGGCGTCACGTGGTCGTCGGATTCGACGGTCGCGTCGGAGGTGATTACCGAGACGGCCGGGCGCGTTTGTTACATGAGCTACGCGAAGCCACGGCCGGGCGGGAATGCCGCGTACCTCGGGCACATCAAGGAAGTGGGACACGGCTCCGTGTTCGAGCACGCCGTCTGGACATTCCTACTCACCGGGCTGAGCCGCTCGCTCACGCACGAACTCGTCCGCCACCGAGCTGGCTGGGCGTACAGCCAACTGTCGCAACGCTACGTCGATGAGTCGGTGGCCGAGTACGTCGAGCCGGACATCATCGCCAGCGATCCGGAGATGCACGCCGTGTGGCACGAGGCGGTGACGCACGCCCACGCCGCGTATGTGAAGTTGGCCGAACTGCTGAACACCAAGCTGGCCGACCCCGCCGCGGCTGCCGCCGCCATGCTGCCCCCCGACGCCGACCGCACCACCCGCCGCAAGACGGCTCGCCAAGCGGCGCGAAGCGTGCTGCCGAACGCGACCGAGACGAAGATCACCGTGACGGCGAACGCCCGCGCGCTCCGGCATTTCTTGGAACAGCGGGGGAGCGTCCACGCCGAACCGGAAATCCGCAAGCTGGCGAACGTGCTGCTCGAAGTGCTGGTGAAGGACGCGCCGAATTTGTTCGGCGACTATCAGCGCACCCCGCTGCCCGACGGCACGTTCGAGATCACCACCGTGTTCCCGAAGGTGTAGTGGAACCGGGAACGCAGTGACCGGGTGGTCTTGCACCCACCCGCTCCCCGCCGGTCGCGGTTCCATCCTTCGCTACTTCGCCTTCCCCGGAGTGTACTTCTTCAACTCCAGCGGCGTGGACGCCATCCCGCCGAGGGTGTACTCCAGTTTCACGATGCCCACGCCATCGGCCAGCCACCACTTGGTGCCCGTCTTCGTGCCGCTGACGGTACTCTCGCCGACCACCAGCACGGCCTCGAACTCGCCGGCCGGCACTGTCACCTTCTCCGTCCCCTTCAGGGTGAACGTGCCCTTCACCTCGGATTCGGCCACCTTCGCCTTCACCTCCCAACTGTCGTCGTCCACCAGCCCGAACTTGAGGATGACAACCGGCGGCTTGATCTCGGCGTCGTTGATGTGCGTGCGGGCCACCCCTTCGGCATCCACCCGGATGCTCTCACTCGCCACCGCTTTGCCGTCGTGCTCGGTCACCAGCTTGCCCGTCCGCACCCCGTCCTTCTCCTTGAACTCTTTCACCCGCACCGTCACCGGCGTCTTCCCCATGTCGTACTCCCAGGTCGTCCCCTCGGTCAACGGGTAGTAGTCGGGGAGTTTCTTTTTAACGGCCTTCGGCACCGGGGCGGCGACGGCGACCGAGGCGACGACCAGCAGGGCGAACGCGGCACGCATGGTGGGACTCCAAGGAGCTGGCGACCAGTGGGGGTGACGCGACGATCGGTAGCTGTAGCCGGCCTCTGTGAGGCCGGTCGGACCGGGGTCACAGACCCCGGCCACAGCAAGTCATCAACGCCATTCGGTATGAGTGTACAAGATCGTGGCCACACAGGTTGTACGGTGCGGGGCGACGCGGGTGTTTCCACGCGGCGCCCGGTAAGCCGACACCCATTTCGCTCATTCGTCCGGTCGGCCGACATTCGCGTGGACGGTATCATGTAAAGTGAAGTCACCACTCCCGTTCGGCGAGGTCGGCGTGTCCGACGGCCCCACTCACGCACCCCTCGACGCGGTGCTCTACCGCTCGTGGCCCCGCGCCGACGGGCGGGGCGTGCGCCTGGAATACCTGTCGGATGGTGCCGAAGCGCTCCTCGAAGTGCCCGCCGACGAACTGGCCCGCCTGTTCAACACCGCCTCCGCCCCGCTGTTCGGCATCGACGCACCCGCCTTCTACCAGTCGGCCGCCCTCTCGCTGTCCACCCACACGCCGTGGCGGGCGGAGTTCGGGTTCGTCGGCCCGAAGACCGGACGACGGCGGTGGCTGCGGGCGGCCGACTTCCCCCATCGGACGGCCGACGGGGTGCCGTACTTCGTCGGCGTGATGACCGACCTGACCGCGAGCAAGGAGGCGGAAGCGGTGGCGGGGGCGGCGTACCGGCGACTGACCGCCCACCTGGACAACGTGCCGCTGGCGGTCGTCGAGTGGGACGAGCGGTTCCGCGTGAAGCGGTGGTCGCCGCAGGCCGAGGGGCTGTTCGGGTGGACGGCCGCGGAGATCGTCGGCCGGCACCCGGACGACCTGCCGTGGGTCCACCCGGCCGACCGCGGGCGGGTGGAGCGGGTGATCGCCGCCATGCTCCGCGGGGCCGAGCGGAAGACCATCCTCGTCGACCGCAACCTGACCAAGGCGGGGCGGGAATTGGTGGTCGAGTGGCACAACTCGGTGCTGCTGGCGGCGGACGGCCGGCTGGTGTCGTTCCTGTCGTTCGCCCGCGACCTGACCGCCCAGTCGGCCGTCGAGCGGGAACTGATGCTGGCCGACGAGCGGCTGCGGACGGCCCTGCGGGCGACGCACATGCTGGTGTGGGACCTGGACCGCAGCTCGCCCGAGGTGTACTACTCCGACCACTGCGGGGAGTTCCACGGGGTGCCGGACGTGGGCGCGGCGCCGGCCGCCGAACACGCCCGGCTGGTGATCCACTCGGACGACCGCGAGCGGGTGCGAGCGGAGATCGCCACCGCACTCACCCGCGACGAAACGTACCAGATCGAGTACCGCGGGGCGGCCCCCGACGCCGACGGTCGCCCGCGGTGGTTCGTGTCCACCGGCCGGCCGGTGCTGGACGCGACCGGCGGGTGGGTGCGGCGGATGGGGGTGGTGCGGGAGATCACGGGAGTGAAGCGGGCGGAGGACGAACGGGAGGAACTGGACCGGCAACTGAACGAGGCGCGGCGGTACGAGAGCCTGGGCGTGCTGGCCGGCGGCATCGCCCACGACTTCAACAACCTGCTGACGGTGATTCTGGGCAACGCGGCCGTGCTGCGGGCGGGTGTGAACGAGCGGTCACTCGCGGACATCGAGACGGCGTGCAAGCGGGCCGCCCACCTGTGCAGCCAGATGACCGCCTACGCCGGGGTGGGGCGGATGGCCGTCGGCGCGGTGGACGCCGGCGGCCTGCTGAGGCAACTGGAACCCACCCTGCGGGCGGACGCGCCGGGAGTGCGGCTGAGCGTGACGGCCCCCGCCGACCTGCCCCCGCTGCTGGGCGAGCCGTTCCAGATCCGCCAGGCCGTGCGCAACCTGGTGACCAACTCCGGCGAGGCCACGCTGCCCGGCGGGTGGGTGAAGGTGGAGGCCGAGCGGCGGACGGTGACGGCCGCCGACAGCGGGTCGTTCGTGCTGCCCCCTCCGCCGGGCGAGTACGTGGTGGTGCGGGTGGCCGACGGCGGGTGCGGCATGACGGCCGACGTGAAGGCGAAGGCGTTCGACCCGTTCTTCAGCACCAAGTTCGCCGGCCGCGGGCTGGGGCTGGCGGCCGTGCTGGGCATCGTGAAGGGGCACCGTGGGGGCGTGCGGCTGTCGTCCGCCCCGGACCGCGGCACCGTCGTCGAGTTGTTCTTCCCGCTCTCCGACGCCCCCGCCGACCGCACGCTCCTGCCGTCGCCGAGCGGGGCGTTCCCGTCGCCCACCCGCCCGCCGCCGCCGCCCCCGCCGACGGCCGGCAGCCGCGGCACGGTGCTGGTGTGCGACGACGAGCTAAACATCCGCGAGCTGATCGCCTGTGTACTGGAGGCCGACGGCTTCAAGGTGGTGCGGGCACGCGACGGGCTGGAAGGGGTGGCGTCGTTCCGCCGCGAGTCGGCCGGCTTCGTGCTGGCGGTGGTCGATCTGCTCATGCCCGGTCTGGGTGGACACGACGTGATCCGACAGGTGCGGCAGATGCGGCCCGGCCTGCCGGCGGTGCTGGTGTCCGGGTTCGCCGACCGCGAACTGCCGGCCGACGTGAAGTCCAGCGGCCCGACGACACTCCTGCCCAAGCCATTCCGGTTGGAGCACCTGTCGGCGGTGGTGGCGGAACTTCTACGGACGACCTGACGACGTTTCAGTCGGCCTCTCTCATTGGTTCCGGCCGACACCCACACCCACCTCCGGAACCATCATCGCTGGTCCGGAAGAAACACTGTCAGATCGTCGGGTGTCAGTAGTCCTCTGCCACGACCTCGCCGCCGGCGCGGGTGGCCAGGGCGGGCAACACGGCGTCCGCCGAGTACCGCAGGAACTTGACCGACCCGTCGCAGAACGCGAAGTTGGCCCCGCCGGGGTGGTAGGACCAGAAGTGGAACGTGTCGCACATGTCGTCTGACCGCCCTGGCCCGAAGTGGTACGGCCCCGGCGGGCACATCGGCGCGAGGTAGGTGCGGTTCACCTCTCGCGCCCGCAAGTGGGCGTCGGCCGAACCGTCGAAGCTCATCCCTATGCCGGCGTACCACCAGCCGAAGTGCGAGTCCGCACTCGGCGGCCGTTCCCCCACCAATACGGTGTGGGCGGTGCCATCGGTCACGTCCCGGAAGGCGACGGCGGTGTCGGTGCCGAGGCACCCGTTGCCCACTTTCTCCCCGCCGGACACGCCGAGGAAATGCGAGAACGTCACCTCGAACCCGGAATCGGGGGCGACCGCCGACCGGCGTTCGACCGACGGGCAGTGGAAGGCGGGCATCGGTCGGGCGAGGCCGGGGTGCGGAGTGGGCGATGCGAAACTCGGCTGGGCGGCAAATGCCCGCCGGGTCTCCTCCCACACGGCCGACTGTTCCAGGTACGGGGTGATGCGGGGCTGCCAGCCGAGGAACGGGGTGTCTGTCTTCCGCCCGCTCGTACCCGGCGGCAGGTGGTGGTGCGCGTCGTGATACTGGTGCAGGGCGAGGCCGATCTGCCGCAGGCGGTTCTGGCAGTCGTTGCGGGCGGCGGCGGCGCGGGCCGCTTGCACGGCGGCGAGCGTCAGGCCGACGAGAATGGCGATGATGGCGATCACCACCAGCAGTTCGATCAGCGAGAAGCCGCGGCGGGTCATGATTGCGTCCTCCAGCGGCGGGCACGCCTCCACGCCCACACGCCGACGGCGGCGAACGCCAGGACTGCCGCCCCGCCGCCGACATACCACGGCCACTTCGGGGGCGGGGGCGTCAGCGCGGTGTCGGTGTACGGCTTCTCCTTTCGCTTCTCGGACAACTCGATCAGGTAGCCGAGTTGGTCCGCCCGCACCTTCTCCGTCTGTTTGGTCAGAACCGTCGGCGCGTTGCGGATGTCCATTCGGTAGATCATCACGTTCCCCGGCACCTCCACGAACATGTCGTCTCGGTTCGGTTTGCCAACTTCTACTGACAGCGTGCGGCCGTACCCGCACATGTAGTCATACCCTCCACCCACCCGGAGTTGTCGGCGGGCAAATCGAATGAGCATGGGGAAGTACCGGCCTTGCCCGCAGTCCTACACCTCCAGGATGTCCTGTTGGATGTGCAACTCCGGCTTCCCGTCTCGTTTGTCGTACAGTTCGATGCGGGAGGGCAGAAAGCCCTGTTTGAGGGCGAGATGAAACACCCTCCGGAATTCGTCGTCCTCGACCGTCACGGCCACGCACTCGACCCCGTTCATCATTCCCCGCCCGGTGGCGGTCCACTTCCGCCCCGCCCGCTCCGCTTCACGGACCAGGACGGCAACGTTCTGCAACTCGCGGAGTTCGCGGAACCCACAGTGATGCAGTGGCGAACCGAGATTGCCCAACAGCAGATTCCGCTGGATGTGGTTTGCCTCGTCCTCGTAGAGTTGGGCGGTCCGCTCACCGGCCTCGTAATTGAAAATGAGCCGAGAGTCACCGGCGTAGCGATTGTAAATTTCCCGAGGTATGAACACCGGCTCTTTCTTGCCGCTCGGCGGGGCCGGTGGTAGTTTGGGCGGTTCGGGTTGCCCCTCTTGCTGGTAGACCCACAACTCACCGTCTTGGAGATAGGTCGCCGTCCGTTTCTTCCCCATCGGGCCATCCTTCAACCAGTCGTCAACACTTCGTGAAGGAGGCGACCGCCCGGAATTTTCCCACCGGCAGGAGAAATGGGTAAAGGACTCCAGGTGCTGAGTGTACCCGTGAATGGCGGCACGGGCGAGAAAGGTGTACACGCAACGTGGGCGGGCCAACTGGTGGACTTCCCCACGGATTGTGGACAGCGTTTAGCGGTGGGGTCGGTTGTGCGTCCTCTCGTACTCGGCCGGGGCGACGTACCCCAGCGCGGAGTGCCGGCGGACGCGGTTGTAGAACACCTCGATGTATTCGAAGATGCT
>JANNVG010000952.1:0-6938 GCA_031414395.1 Fimbriiglobus sp. | reverse complement strand
GGTAGGTTCCGTCAGCTTTTGTAGGGTGGGTCACCACGAATTCCGCGAGTGCGGCGAGCGGGGTCGAGCCGAGCCGCCGGGCCGCTTCCACCGCCTGTCGACCGAGCGCGTGGGCCTTCGCCCGACTGCCTTCGACCCCCAGCACCCGCGGGTACGTTAACTTACCGCGGGCGGCGTCTTTGCCCACCCGCTTGCCAGTCGCCTCGGCCGAGCTTTCCACGTCCAACAAGTCGTCCGTCACCTGGAAGGCCAGCCCGAACGCGGCGGCGTACTCGTCGATGGCGGCCAGTTGTTCGGGGTTCACCCCTTCCGGTCGTTCCGCTTGTGCCGCGTACAGCCCCAACCGGAGTGACGAGCGGAACAGCGCGCCGGTCTTCAGGCGGTGGATGGTCTCCAGTTCGCTCTCACTGGAACCGGGAACGGAGTGACCGGGTTTGTTGAAATCACCCCGCTCACTGCGTTCGGGGTTCCACCCGGTCACTCCGTTCCCGGTTCCAATCCGCCCATCCGCGATCAAATCCAGCACTTGCCCGCCGACCATCCCGGCGGGGCCGGCCCCGCGTGCCAACTCTACACAGGCAACCGCGACGGTCTTCGGTCCGTAACTGCTCGCCAGCACCTCGAACGCGGCGGTCAACAGCGCATCACCCGCCAGAATGCCGAGCGCCTCGCCGTACTTCACATGGCACGTCGGCCGGCCGCGGCGGAGGTCGTCGTCGTCCATCGCCGGCAGGTCGTCGTGAACCAGCGAGTAGGTGTGAACCATCTCGACCGCACACGCCGCGGGCAGGGCTTGCTCGACCGTCCCGCCGACCGCCTCGCACGCCAGGATGCACAGCAGCGGACGCAACCGCTTGCCCGGCCCCATGAGGGCGTACTTCGTCGCCTCGGCGAGAATCGGCGGGCACGCGGTGCCGGCCAACCCGTCGGCCCACTCGGCGAGCCGGCGGTTCACGGCAGCCTGTTTCGGTTCGAGGATGGCCCACACGTCGTCAGTCACCGTCCGCCTCGCCACGACCTGGGATTGTGATCTCCCATTCATAGTAATCGGGGCGGAGAGTGACCGTCGCGGGCAGTGTACTTTGTCTTGCAAAGAGTGCAAGGGGAAATGCAAGTGCTCATGTAGGGCGGGCGAGACGGGCGAAGCCCGGCGACCCCCGCCACAAGCCACTGACGGCGGAGGTCGCGGGCGAAACGCCCGCTCGTCCGCCCTACGATTTGTCCAGCACGCCATCGACCACCCAGCAGCCGCGGGCGTGCGGACCGGGGCCGCGACAGTGGCTCAACACATCGGGGTGATCGCAGCCGGCTTCTTCGAGCGCATCCGCGAGGATGGGCAGGCGGTCGAATGCACGCTGTTCGTAGATGCCGGCCGCGAGCGAGACGGCCGTTTCGGTTCGCCACGAAGGGGCGAACATGACCGGCCGGAACGGATTGCCGAAGATGCAGCGGAGGAACTGAGACTGAGCAGCCGTTTCGCGGGTGAAACGCGCGTCTCTGTCCGCGTCTGAGTTCTCCGTCTCCTCTTTCGGAACTCCTTCAAGTCGAGAGACCGCCCTCGCTGCGTTCCCGGCGGCGGTCATCGCAGCGATTCTCTCGTCGTCCCGGTCGATGGTGTAAAAGCACGCGATATCCGAACTGGTCCGGGGCTCGAACTGAGCCGCAGCGAGTTCGGTGAGCGATGCGGCGCCGTCGATGAACCGTGCGGCAGTCGAGAGAGCCATCG
The DNA here is from genome assembly GCA_031414395.1 of Fimbriiglobus sp. Lineage (GTDB taxonomy): Bacteria > Planctomycetota > Planctomycetia > Gemmatales > Gemmataceae > JALHQU01. Next base: position 5,212 of record JANNVG010000952.1, on the reverse strand, counting down.
AAGCGGAGTCGCTGACAGGAACGGTGCGAGCCATCGACTCACAACAGGCCAAGCAGAACAGCCGCCACTTCCGATCCGACAGTACGTCCCACCGCAAGAAGTTCAAACCAGAAAATGGAGTCGTCGCCGCGAGCCATTCCGCTTCATCCATCGCTCGCCCTCCGTCGCCGTCGCTCTAATATTATTTCTTCCGGCCTAACGAAAGTGGTTCCGGAGGGGGGTGTGGGTGTCGGCCGGAACAATAGACCGTTCGGTCGGCGCCTCACTCCTCTGCCTTCCCGTTGCGTTTCGGTTTGGCCTTCTCGATGCTCGCGGTGTGGGCGAACGGTTGCAGGTCGGGTTTGCCGTCGTCGGTGACGCCGGCGAGCAGCCGAATCTTCTGCTCCGCACCGGCGAGTTGCCCCTGGCACATCCGCACCAGGGCGACGCCGCGTTCGTACTTCGCCAGGCTCTCTTCCAGCGTGGCGGTGCCGTCCTCCAACTCGCGGAGGATGCGCTCCAGTTCGGCCATCGCCTGCTCGAACCGCGGCGGGGTGTCCGAAGTCGGGGTCATGGTCGCTCCTCCGATGCGGTCACGCTCAGCACCCGCGTGATGATCTCGCCACTCGCCAGCTTTACGGTGAGGATTTCGCCGGGGGCGACATCCTTCACGTCTCGCACCACGGCACCGTCGCCGCGGCGGGTCAGGCTGTACCCGCGCTTCAACACCCCCAGCGGACTGAGGGCGTCGAGTTGTTCCATCACCGCCGCCAGTTTATCCCACTTGCGGTCCAGATCATTCAGAGCCACGCGGTTCAACCGGTCGGCCGTTTCGTCCACCCGTTGACTCAGCACGCGGATCAGGTCGAGCGGCTTGCGGAAGGCCGGGCGATCCGCCAACTGGTTCAACCGCTGGCGGGCGAACGCGACACGGTTATCGATGGCTTCCGCAAGTCGCCCCGTGCTGTCGGCGAGTTGCGCCAACAACTCGCGGCGGTCGGGCACCAACCCCGTGACGGCGGCGGACGGCGTTTCGGCACGGCGGTCGGCGACCAGGTCCGCGATCGACACGTCGGTCTCGTGACCCACCGCGGAGATTACCGGCACGCTGCACTCGTAGATCGCGTCGGCCACCGTCTCTTCGTTGAACGCCCACAGGTCTTCGGCACTGCCCCCGCCGCGGCCGATGATGACGGCACACAGTGGCAGCGTGCGGAGCGTGTTCAGCCGCGAAAGGATGCGGAGGTTGGCGGCCACGTCGTCGGCGGCCCCCGGCCCCTGCACGCGGCTGGGTCGAACGACCACCTGCGTGAGCGGCCACCGCTGGGCGAGCAGTTCGAGCATGTCGCGGATGGCGGCCCCGGTGGCACTGGCGATGAGGGCGATCCGCTTCGGGAACCGCGGGAGTGGCCGCTTCCGCTTCGGGTCGAAGTAGCCTTTCGCCAGCAGCTTCTGCTTCAACTGTTGCAGGGCCAGTTCCGCCGCCCCGATGCCCTTCGGCTCCAGTTCCTCCACCATCAGTTGGTATTCGCCACGGGGCGGGTAGACCGTCACGCCGCCACGGGCGATCACATCGAGACCGTCGCGGGGGTCGAACCGCAGTCGCAGGTTGAACCCGCGGGGCATCATGCAGCGGATCTGGGCCTGCGAGTCCTTCAGCGTGAAGTACATGTGCCCGGACGACGCGCGGACGTAGTTGGACACCTCACCGCTCACCCACACCGACACGAAATGCTCCTCCAGCCGTGCCTTCACCGCGGTGGTGACGGCCGACACGGAGAGCGGTTTGACGCCGGCGGGCACGGGCATGACGACGAACCGGGGGGCGTGCCGGCTAGGGTAGCGAACTGTTCGCGTGTACACAACGGGGAGTGGCATCGGAACGGGTGGCCGACTCTCGCCGAGAGTCGGACGGGCTGCTACACCTGGAAAGCCGGCGTGGGGCGGAGCGAGTGACGGACTTCGCCAACTGCACGCTTGTCACTCCGGCCGACACCCTCTCCGACTCTCGGCGAGAGTCGGCCACCCGTTCCGAATCCGTGGTTCACTTCGCCTTCCGCGTGCGGTCGAGTTCCTTCACCCAGTACGCCTTCGTGTACTCCCGCATGTTGCCGGTGAACTTGGCGTCGGGCAGGTCGGCGAACGCCTGCTGCATCCGCTCGACCAGCTTTTTGGCGCGGTCGGCACGCCCGCCGGCAGTCTCGGCGCTGTAGATGATGTTCAGCAGGATCAGTTCGGCCACCTCGCCGCGGTACTTGTCGGCCATCGCCGTGCCCGTCCCGACGGTGCCGTCGTAGTCCTTCAGGTACAGCATGGTGTGAACCAGGCGGATGTCGGCCTGCGTGCGCACGAACTCGGTCTTCGACTTGCCCAGCGACTCGAACAGCTTCTTCGCCTCGGTCAGCTTGGCGGACGTATCGGCCGGGGGCACGCCGGCGCCGCCGTCGGGTCGGGCCAGTTCGCTCAGCGTGATGCCCAGGAACATGGTGCCGCGGTCGGCGAACTCGCCGGCCGGGTACTCGGTGACGAGCCGGCGGAAGCGGGTCTCCGCGTCGGAGCAGTTGTACAGCCACGGCAGTGCCTCCTTGCTCAGTTGAAGCTTGCCCAACTCGTACAGCGCCTCCTGGTGGCAGGTCCGCTCGTCGGCGGTGGTGTACGTCTTGTTCGCCAACTGCGTGAGCAGGTTGGCGGCGTACTGCACCTCGGTCTTCGCGGTCGCGTCGGTCGGGCTGGCGGCGAGCGTCTTCCGCCCGCCGGCCGCGTACAGCAGGGCCAGCTTCAGGGCGGCCCGCGTGCCCACCGGGCCGGTGGTGTTCGCCACCTCGCCGAGCAGTTTCACCCCCTCGTCCAACTTGTTCTCGGCGATGAGCGCTTCGGCCCGCTGGAACTGCTTGCCGGCTTCCACGTCGGCCGACGTGCCGGGGATCGTCGGCGCCTGCCCGAGCAGCTTGGCGGCGGCGGCCGGGTCGCCGGCCAACTGATACGCCGCGGCGGCCTTCTGAATGAACCCCGTCTTCTCCGCGTCCGGGCGGCGGTCGGCCAGCTTCGCGTACTCGCCCGCCGCCGCCTTCAGCTTGTCGGCGGCATCCGCGACACCGGGCACGGCGGCCCACGCGGTCATGGCGTCGGCCCACAGTTCGCGGTCGCGGCCACCGTCGGCGATGGGCGAATACACGTCCGCGGCACGAGCGGCGGCGGCGTGCTTGCCGAACGTCTTGCAGGCGACGACGACCGCCTCGCACGCCCCGCGCACCTCGGCCAGTTGCACGTGCGTGGTGTTCCACTCTGCCGCCGACTTCACCCCGCGCAACGCCGCCTCCAGGTGCGCCACACCGGGCGACGGGTCGAGGTCGCGGGTGGCCATCTCGGCCAGCCTCACGTGCGCGGCGGCACCGGCGGGGGTGTTGCTCTCGGCCGCTCTGGTCAGGGAGTCTTTGGCGGCGGTCGGGTTGTTCAGGAACATCAGCCCGCGGCCGATCTCGTACCGTATGGTGGCTTGCGTGGCGGCCGGCAGGTTCGGCAGGGCGTCGGCCGACTGGAACACCTTCACCGCCTCGTTCACGTCGCCGTCGGCCAGGGCCAGCCGCGCCAGCCGCAGCTTCGCCTCCGCTTGCAGGCCGGTCGGCACGCTCTCGCCGACCTCCTTCAGCCAACTGCGGGCCTTGTCCGGCTCGCCGGTGGTGGCGCACAGGTCGGCCAGGCTGAGCTTCAGTCGTGCCGCCCGCTCGGGCGTGCCGCGGGGCGGGCCGCTCAGGTAGCCGGCCAGTTCCGCCTTCGCCCGCTTCACATTCGGCGGGGTGAGTCGCAGGCAGGTGTCGGCCAACAGCCGCGCCCGCTCGCCCGGTTCCTCGCCGGTCGGGATGAGTTCCAGTTGCGGGATGAGCACGGCCGGGTCGCCGACCCCAGCCCCCGCCGACGCCTTCGCCGACCGGAACGCCAGCCGCGCGCGGTCGTTCTTGTCGGCCAGCTTGGTGCCGTCGCACTCGGCGAACAGCGCGGTCGCCCGCTTCCAGTTCTCGCCCGCCTGCTCCGGCGACCCCTGTTCGGCCAACAGCAGGTACGCCGACCCCTGAACGTAGGCCACTTCGGAGTCGCCGCCCGCGCGGGTGCCGGCGTCGCCCAACTTGGCGAGCAGCGATTGCACTTCGGCGAGGTCGGCGGGCCGGCGGGCAATGGACTGACGAAGGGAGTAGCGGTCTTGCTCGACGCTTCGCGTGTCGGCGAGGCCGGTCTGCGGGAAGTACCGCCAGGCGAACACCGCCGCCGTCACGCCGAGGGCGAACACCGGCAGTTGCCAGTACATGCGGCGGGCGGGGCGGGGGGCCGTGTCCGTGGCCATGGGCGTTGTCCTGGGGCGGAGGCGCAGCAATCCGGGTGGAAATGTCTCAGACGGGGCGGGCGGCGGTCAAGGGCAAGTGGAAGTGGTCACTTCTTCTCCGCCTTCGGCTTCTCGACGCTGAACTGGTCGAACGTGACGGCGTGGGCCTTCGTCGAAGAGTGCTCGGCGTAGAGCGAAAGGGTGACGCTCACGCCCGGTGCTGCCTTGTAGTGTTCGCTGACGTTCTTCCACTCCTTGCCGTCGGTGCTGGCGTCACACGTCAGGCCGTCCCCCTTCCGCACCACGCGGAGCCACGCCGACTCCTGCGACTTGAGTGGCTCGTACAGCACGGTGTCGCGGAAGTCGTTCGACCAGGTGCCGGGGCTGCCGTCGCGGAGCAGGGTGGATGTCCGCAGGAGGGCGGTCCTCCGCACCACCCCGAACCAGTACAGGTTGCCCTCGGAGTTGACCAGTTTCACCCCGCCGCCGGTGTACTCGTCCTCCTTCCTCTCGACCGTCGCTGCGGCGGTGTCGAGTGGGAAACTCACCCGCACCCGCAGGTCGAAGTCCCCGGTTCGGGGGAACTCCACCCGCGGGGTGTGGTCGAACCGCTTCAGCCCCGACTTCTCGGTCTCGTCCTTCACGTACCCGAACCGCCGCTCCTCGCCGGCCGGCAGAGTGATCTTCAGGGCGTCGCCATCCAGTTCAAACTTGCTGTCGCCTTTCGGGTCGGTGATGGGGCCGTACTTCGTCTCGATCTTCCCCCTCTCCGTCTGTTTCGGCACCGGCGCGGCGACGGCCAGAAGGGGGGTGAACAGTATGAGCAGGAACGGCCGGAGCATCGGGTATTCTCCTTCGGCGGGCCCTGTTATTGTAGGGCGGGCGAGCCGGCGAACGCCGGCGACCCCCGCCGCG
>JANNVG010000951.1:0-2071 GCA_031414395.1 Fimbriiglobus sp. | reverse complement strand
CCTCCCTGGAAGGGAAGGGGGGAGGGTAGGCCACCCGAACCGTCGCGAAGCGAAGTGAGTGTGCCTGACTCCCCCTTCCCTCTTAGGGAGGGGGGCGGGGGGGGTAGGTTCTGATGCAAGACGCGCCGCAAGCCGTGTCGCGGTTCGAGTTCCACCTGCTCCGGTTGCTCCGGTTCGTGCTCGGGCACATGCCGCCGGAGCAGGCGCTGAACTACCTGAGTGCCAAGCTGCCCTGCCCGCCGTGCCTGAGCGAGCACGCCGTGAAGCTGGTCGAAGACACGATTGCCAAGGCCCTCGTGCTGCACCTGGTGCGGGCCGGCGGGTGGCGGAAGGAGAGCCACCTGCGGGGCGGCAAGCCGACCACCGGCCGGGCGTGGGACCGCATCCCGCTGGGCGAACGCGAACTGACGTTCAGCCGACACCCGCTCGCCTTCATGATGTGGCTGACGGCCGAGAAGGTGACGGACACGAAGGAGCCGTGGGACGTGCCGGCCGGGGCGCTCACCCCCGCCGACGAACTGTTCTTCGCCGTCGCCTACGACAGCCTGAAGGCCGAGCCGAACGTGGGCACCGTGCTGGCCGAGAAGCGGGCGTTCCGCGACAACCCGCTCTGCTGGCTGAACGCCGGGGCCGACTTCGCCGTGCCGGGGGAAGTCACCCCGCCGAACTTCCTGCCGCTCACCGAGGGCGTGCGGGCGGTGATCGTCGAGTGCCTGAACCCGGACCTGGCGCAGAGGTGGATCAAGTCCGAGCGTGGCCGCGGGCAGATCGGCGACTGGAAGCAGATGCGGGCGACGGGCACGACGCTGAACCGCACGCTCGCCGACTTCCTGACCGCGTGCGGGAAGGCGAACCGCCCCGACCTCGCCCGGTTCGTGCTGACGGCCGCGAAGGTGATTCTGAGTGTGGGCAACCTGACCCCGCAATACTGGACGGGCGGGCTGCACGGGCAAGGCCCGCCGCGGCTGGCGGATCGGCTGGACACGCAGCGGGCGGCGGTGGTGCTGCCACGGCACCTGGCGACGTTGCAAAGCTGGGACCGCAAGGCCCGCGGCATCGGCTACTGGGACGACGACTACCAGGCCAGCCAGGTGTGGAAGGAAGACTGGGAGCGGGCCGGCGGCGACGTACTGAGTGCGACCGCGCACCGCGTGTTGGAGTTGTTGGAACCGCTACGCACGTGATTTGTTAGCCCGACGCGCGAGCGAGGGGCAGGCCACATATCCGCCGCGGAGCGGTGGGAGATGTTAGCCAGGGGTGGAGCGAGCGACAGCGAGCGGAACCCCTGGACCCAGTGGCGACAATGGAACAAGCCCCGGAGGGGCGTCAGACGGGATGGGTTCTGCCGCCCCTCCGGGGCTTGGTGTTTGGGTGATCTCTTCCAGGGGTTCCGTTCGCTCCGCGAACTCCACCCCTGGCTAACATCTGCCGCCCCTCCGGGGCGATGCAACCGTTCACGCCGAGGTGTCCTGATGAGCCGCGCCTACCGCATCACCGTGAAGGAGTCCACCACCCGCGAGCTGAAGGGGTCGGACGAGATCTGCACGCAACTGGAGGTGCTCGAAATCCTCCCGCCCGAGCGGATGGGCGAGCTGCTCAAGAAGGAGTTGAAGGAGAAGGGGTTCAAGGAGGAAGAGGACGGCACCCTCACCCGCAAGGAGGGGCACATCACCGTGAAGGTGGACCCGAAGTCGTGCGAGGTGAGCGTGAAGGCGGACGTGGAGGAGGAGGTGAGCATCGAGGCGAAGCGGGAGACGTTCGGGTACGACGACGTGGGGCCGGGGCAGAAGGAACTCCGCGACCGCGTGAAGAAGCAGTTGGCCGACGACCTGGACAAGAAGGCCGAGAAGGAGACCGAACGCCTGCAAGGGCAGGCCACCGAAGAACTCGAGAAGAAGCTGTGCGACCTGCAACCGGAGCTGAGCGACGTGGTGAACAAAGTCACCCGCCAGGCCATCAAAGAGAAGGCCCAGCAGTTGGGCACCGTGAAGGAGATCAGCGAGGACGAGGAGTCGGGTTCGTTGACGATCAAGATCGAGGTGTGAGTTGGCAGCCCGAGTGTGGTAACACG
>JANNVG010000950.1:0-3800 GCA_031414395.1 Fimbriiglobus sp. | reverse complement strand
CGAACGTGCCCGAGGTCGTCAGCACGCGGCGGTACAGGTCGGTGCGGAACCACGCCATGATGAGCGCGCACGACCCGCCGGAACTGCACCCCATCGCGGCGCGGCCGTCCGGGTCTTTGGTCAACTTCACCTCGCAGTTCTTCTCCACCCGCGGCAGCACCTCGTCTTCGATGTACGTGGCGTAGTCGCCGGTCATGTTGTCGTACTCCTTGCCCCGCTCGTGCCCCTGGGCGTCGCCCCCGCCGTTCTGAATCGAGACGAGCACGATGGGCGGGATACGCTTCTGGTGGATCAGGTTGTCGAGGATCGTCCTGTACCCGTTCGCCTGACCGGGGCCGTCGTGGACGACCATGAAGGGCGCTTCGGTGCCCTCCTTGTACCCGGCCGGGATGTACACCCCGACCTTCCGCTTGTAGTCCATCGTCGTCGTCTCGACGATGAGCGTCTTCTTGTTCTTCGGGTCGGGCGTGCCGAACTTGTCCCGCTTGACGCCGGGGTTGAACAGCTTCGTCTCCTTCGAGTCGATCTCGAACTGCTCCACCTTCCCTTCGGGCACGTCCTTCACCTTCGTCCGCTCCGGGGCGGTAGTGTACTTCGGCCCGATGACGAAGTTGTCGTACTTGTCGAGCGGCGGGTTCTCGCCCTCCTTCAGTGGTGTGAAGGGCGGTGCCCCCTTGTCGTCGAACTTCCGCACCGGCTGCGCGGACGCCACGCCGGCGGCGGCGAACGCCGCGAGCAAGAAGAGCTTGGAGAGGTGGGGCATGTGGGCCTCGGGTGGAGTGTCAGAGAGCCTGGCTAGCGTACTTCGCCCCGCCCGCATCGGGTATACTGAGACCAAAGGAGGTGCGACATGAGCACGACGAAACTGGTTAACGTCGAAGTCGATGACCGGCTCAAGCAGTACCCGAAAGTCCTCGACGTGGTACAAAAAGCCACCGAGTACTTCGAGGCAGAGTTCGCGGATCTTCCGCCAGACTCGCTCTGGGACAAAGCGCGTCTCGTGTGGTTTCCCACACCCGGTCGGGACGGGTATTTGAGTTTGCGTTTCGGAGAGGAACACAAGGAGAACGGAGGATACGTCGATACCGTGGAACTTCCCGTTTCCCAACTCTTCGATGAGGTGAGCCGCAACACCTGGATGCGGAATCTGCTCCGCAGAGTGGTCATCAAACATCGCAGTTACGTTGTCAGACAGCGGATCGACCGATTCATCCTCGAATTGGGGAACGACGATGGCTGAGTCGAAGGTCGAGCAACTCGCTCGTGAGACTGAGAAAGAGCTTGCCCTCATCAAGAAGGATGTCGAGGCTCTCCAGAAGGATATCGATCAAGCCAACTTGACGCACATGCGTGAGCGGCTCTCAGTTCTCGAGGAGCGGGCAGAGAAGCTGGGAAGGTTGGTGGAAGAGTTGAAACCCACGAAAGCCGAAGCGGAGGAGATGGGCGCACTCAAGAGCCGTCTGTCGCAGCTCGAAGAGCAAAAGAAGCTGGGCGACACGCGGGGCTGGCAGTTCGTGTACATCGCTGCGGGTGCCGGGTTCGCCCTCCTCTCCTCGTTCCTCGTTCAACTCGTCTTCTACTTCATCAAGAAATGACCCTCCCGCCGTTCCCCGTGGCTGTCGTCGAAACCGGGCACACCCTGGCCAAGGTGTTGCGCTCCCGCCTGCACGAGTCGCAGCCGTCGTGGGCCGACGTGCGGAAGGTGATCGAGGGCCGGCGGGTGATGGTCGGTGATTCGGTGTGTACCGACTCCGCCCGGCGACTGAGTGAGGGTGAAGTGGTGACGCTGCTCGACCACGCCACCCACCGCCCCAGGACCGCCACCCCCGACGGGCTGGTCATCCGCCACCTGGACGACCATGTGGTCGTCGTCGAGAAGCCGGCGGGCATGAACACCGTGCGGCACCCGAGTGAACTGGAGTGGAGCGAGGAGCGCCGCCAACTCGTGCCCACGCTGCAAGACGTGACGCAGTGGGCCGTCGCCAAGAAGTTGAACCGCCCCGCCCGCGGCCTGCCCCCGCTGCGGATCGTTCACCGGCTGGACAAGGAAACGTCCGGCCTCATCTGCTTCGCCCGCTCACCCTTGGCCGAGCGGGAATTGGGAATGCAGTTCCGCAAGCACACGGTCGTCCGGCGATACCTCGCGCTGGTGTCCGGCTCACTGCTTCCCCAAACGATCCGCTCGATGCTCGTCCGCGACCGCGGCGACGGGCGGCGCGGGAGTACGAAGCTGGCGAACACGGGCAAAGAGGCGGTCACGCACGTGGCTGTCGAGCAGCGTCTGAGTCGGTTCACGCTGCTGAGTTGTCGGCTGGAAACCGGCCGCACGCACCAGATCCGCATTCACCTGAGCGAAGCCGGGCACCCGGTGTGCGGTGACAAGGTGTACCACCGCAAGCCGACCGGCGAAGAGGCGCCCGACACGAGCGGCGCCCCGCGACTGTGCCTGCACGCCACCGAGTTCGGGTTCGAGCACCCGGCCAGCGGCGAGCACCTGCACTGGGCGATGCCGATGCCGGCGGACATGGCGAAGGTGATGGCGAGCCTGAACGAGCCGCGACCGCCAGGGAGCGGGTGACTCAACCCCCGCTCCCTGGCGGTCGCGGCTCGTCGGCGTCCAGCTTCCGCCCGACGAGCTGAATGAACACGTCCTCCAGGGTCGGCTCCACCTTGTTCAGCGTGCGGATCTTCGCCCCGCTCTGCACCACCGCCTGCACCACCGCCCCGACCGCCGACTCGTCGTCCAGGCTCACCCGCAGGTCGGCCGTCGTCGGCGTGTCGGTGCGGGTGGCTTGATGCACGCCCGCAATGCGGCCCAGGTCGGGCAGAGCGTTCACCCCCGGCTCGACGCTGATCTCGAACAGCCGGTGCTTCTGCACCAGCCGCTTCAGGTTCGTCGGGGTGTCGCACGCCATCACCTTGCCGCGGTCGATGATCGCCAGCCGGTCGCACAGCTCGTCCGCCTCGGCCATGTAGTGCGTGGTGAGCAGCAGCGTGCGGTCGGGTTTCTCGCCCATCCACTCGCGGAGGTACTTGCGAATCGCCCGCGCGCTCGTCACGTCCAGCCCGAGCGTCGGCTCGTCGAGGAACAGGATCTTGGGGTCGGTGATGAACCCGCGACAGAAGTTCATCTTCTGCCGCTGGCCGGTGCTCAGGTGGCTCACCCGGCTGGTCGCCTTGTCGGCCAGTTGCACCACGTCGAGCATCTTCTCGATCCGCGTGTTCACTTCGGCCGTCGGGATACCGTAGATGCGGGCGAACAGCCACAGGTTCTCTTTCACGTTCAGGATGCCGTACCCGCTCGTCTCCCCGCCACTCACCATGTTGATCTTCGGCCGCACGCTGAACGGGTCGACGGCCACGTCGTGCCCGTCCACCCAGGCCGTGCCCGAACTCGGGGCGAGCAGCGTGGTCAGGATTTTGATGAGGGTGGTTTTGCCCGCCCCGTTCGGGCCGAGCAGGCCGAACAGCTCGCCCGGTTGCACTTCCAGGCTGACGCCGTCGAGGGCGACGAACTCGGTCGGGGCGTTCGGGTCGGTCTTGCCCCACCGCTTGCGGGGCTTCTTGTAGGTGCGGCGGAGGTCAACGGTGCGGATGGCGGGAGTCGGCGTCATGAGGGAATTGTACCTGCAAGCCGTTCGCCCGACGCGCGAGCGAGGGCTAAGCCACCTTTCCGGGAAGAGTGTTGCGTCCTCACTTCGCAGACAGTCGCCATTATGTACCCGCAATTTATGGGAGACATAGGCGGAGCGAAACGCGACAATACACGCCACACCCCATGTAGGGCAACCTCAAACCCC
>JANNVG010000949.1:0-4572 GCA_031414395.1 Fimbriiglobus sp. | reverse complement strand
GCTCGCCCGCCCTACTTGGGCTTCGTCGGTTTCTTCTTCGCCCCTTTCGGGATGGCGGCGAGTGCCCGGTCGAGCCAGCGTTGCAACTGCTCGTCGGTGGCGATGCCGGGGGCGTCCACCACGACCCACCCGGTCATCGGCTTGCCGGTGTTCATCGGGTCGAACCCGCCGGTGTGCGGTTCGAGCAGGGCGTCGGCCGTGCCGTCGGACAGCTTCACCAGCAGCGCCGCCCGCCACACGCCGGCGAACATCACCCCGCTCCGGAACAGCCCGTACCCGCCGAACAGCGGCTTGCCGGTGACCTCCCGCACCCCTTCGAGCCGGGCGTGAGCGCGGGCGGCGAGCGGCTTGTCGTAGGCCATGTGCGTTCCCCGGCGGGTGGCATTTCGGGTATCATCGGTCGGCACCCCGACCCCCCGCCAGCCCAACACGTGGCCCATGCCGCCCGCCGAAGACGACCGCTCGTGTGGCGGGTGAAGTCGGGGGCACCCGTGGGAGCGGTGTGAGCCGCTCGCCCCGCCGCCGCGGAACTGCTGAACCTGGAGCCGACCCGAATCGCCGGTCACGCCGACCCTCGGGGGTGACCGCGAGATGCGGGCGTTGGACCTCACCCTGAGCCAAGTGGCGGTGAGGGCGGTTGACCGTCGGCGGGCGGTTTGGGTGGCTTGGCAATTGGGGTGATGACGGATTGCACGCCGTCCACGTGTTCGCGCAGGTCGGCAGGCACGTCCGCGCCCATCGGGTCGAGGACGAAATCGATCCCCTCACGACGTGCCATCTTCGCGGCTGGGACGAAGTCGCTGTCGCCCGCCACCAGCACCATCTGATCGACCAGCCGCTTCGACGCGATGGAGGCGATGTCCAGCCCGATCCGCATGTCCACACCCTTCTGCTTCACGTCGTAGGCGAAGTCGTCGTCGTCGGTCAGGTCGGACACCTGAATTGTGCCCTTGAGCAGAGCTTTCATGCGGTCGGCGTGGATGACCCAGGAGGCGTAGGTTTCGTTGAGTCGTCCAAGGCGAAGCGCGACCTTCCGCTGCGCCCGCAAATGCTGGTGAATGTCCGTTCGCCAAGTGAACGGTGGCGTCTTGGCCCAGTTGATGGTTTTCTTCGACACCGGCAGTTGCGCCGTCCGACTCAAAGGCGGGCAGTCGTACACCAGAATGCGGTAGAGTTGATTTTTGGCTCGCTGGAAGAGTCGGAGGTGTTCGGCGCACATCCCGATGAGAGTTTCCACTGCGTCTGTTGCGGACTGCTCACCCCGCAGTTTGTTCAAGCGGCGGAGGTAGAACGCGGCGTCGATGAGGAAGGCGGTTTTCATATGCAAGTGCCCCTGGGGTCGGCCTCCCTCGGATTTTGAGGGCGCTTACTGCCAGGGGCTGGATTACTCGAATTATTCCCGGTCGGCAGCCCGCCGTCAAGTGATTCCGTCAACAATTGCCGTTGCCTATTCCCACTACAACACCCCTCCGGCACGCTGCCGGTCTCGTTCCCCGCCGGAGGTCTCGCATGGTTCGCCGCCGTTGGGCCGCGGTCGCCGCTCTGCTCGTTCCGCTCGCCGCGCTCGCCCAGGAGAAGCCGTTGACGTACCCGAAGACGAAGAAGGTGGACGTGGTGGACACCTACCACGGCACCAAGGTCGAAGACCCGTACCGCTGGCTGGAAGACGACGTTCGCAAGTCGAAGGACGTGGCCGACTGGGTGGCCGAACAGAACAAGATCACCGACGCCTACCTGGCCGCCATCCCCGAGCGCGACGCCATCAAGAAGCGGATCACCGAGCTGTACGACTTCGAGAAGTTCACCGCCCCGAGCAAGAAGGGCGGGCGGTACTTCTACAGCCGCAACACGGGCTTGCAGAACCAGAACGTGTGGTACGTGCAAGACTCCGCCGACGCCGAGCCGCGGGTGCTCCTCGACCCGAACGCCTGGAACAAGGACGGCACCGTCGCCCTGAGCGGGCTGGCCGCCAGCGACGACGGCAAGTACCTGGCTTACGGCAAGAGCGAGAGCGGGTCGGACTGGCAGACGTGGGGCGTGCTCGACATCGCCACCGGCAAGCCGCTCGCCGACGAACTCAAGTGGGTGAAGTTCAGCAGTGCCAGTTGGACGCCCGACGGCCGCGGCTTCTTCTACAGCCGCTTCCCCGAGCCGACCGGCGAGGCCAAGTTCCAGGCGACGAACGAGAACCAGACGCTCTACTACCACCGCATCGGCACGCCGCAGGGCGACGACGTGCTGGTGTACAAGCGGCCGGACAACCCGAAGTGGACGCTCGGCGGGGGCGTGACCGAAGACGGCCGGTATCTGGTCATCACCATCGGCGACGGCACCACCGGCGACAACACCCGCGTGACGTACCGCGACCTGCTCGAACCGCTCGCCGCCCCGGTCGAGTTGATCGACAAGCACGAGCGGAAGTACGACTTCATCGGCAACGACGGCCCGGTGTTCTACTTCGACACCGACGACGCCGCGCCGAAGGGCAAAGTCATTGCCATCGACATCCGGAAGCCGGAGAAGGCGAACTGGAAGACGCTCATCCCCGAGGCGAAGGACAAGCTGAACGGCGTGAGCTTCGTGGGCGGGCAGTTCGTGGCCAACTACTTGCAAGACGTGAAGACGGTGGTGAAGTGCTACACCACGGAAGGCGCGCTCGTGCGGGACGTGACGCTGCCCGGCATCGGCACGGCCGGCGGGTTCGGCGGCAAGACGACCGACACCGAGACGTTCTACACGTTCACCAGCTTCAACCGCGCCGGCGAGATCTACAAGTACGACCTGCTGACCGGCAAGAGCACGCTGTTCCGCCAACCCAAAGTGAAGTTCACCCCGGACGAGTACGAGGTGAAGCAGATCAAGTACAAGAGCAAGGACGGCACCGAGGTGCCGATGTTCATCTGCCACAAGAAGGGGATCAAACTCGACGGCACCAACCCGACGCTGCTGTACGGGTACGGCGGGTTCAACATCTCGCTCACGCCGGGGTTCAGCGTGAGCCGGTTGCAGTGGATGGAGATGGGCGGGGTGCTGGCGGTGGCCAACCTGCGGGGCGGCGGGGAGTACGGCGAGGAGTGGCACCGGGCGGGCACCAAGCTGAAGAAGCAGAACGTGTTCGACGACTTCATCGCCGCCGGCGAGTACCTGGTGCGGGAGAAGTACACGTCGCCGAAGAAGCTGGCGATTCAGGGCGGGAGCAACGGCGGGCTGCTGGTGGGGGCGGTCATCTGTCAGAAGCCGGAGTTGTTCGGCGCGGCGCTGCCGGCGGTGGGCGTGATGGACATGCTGCGGTTCCAGAACTTCACCGCCGGCCGCTACTGGGTGGACGACTACGGCAGCAGCGCGGAGAAGCCGGAGTTCGAGGCGCTCGTCAAGTACAGCCCGTACCACAACCTGAAGACGGGGGTGAAGTACCCGCCCACGCTGGTGACGACCGCCGACACCGACGACCGCGTGGTGCCGGGGCACAGCTTCAAGTTCACGGCCAAGATTCAGGAGTGCCAGGGCGGGCCGGCGCCGGTGCTGGCACGCATCGAAACGAAAGCCGGCCACGGGGCGGGCAAGCCGACCGCGAAAGTGATCGAGGAGACGGCCGACGTGTGGGCCTTCCTGGTGAAGAGCCTGGACATGAAGCCGGTGTTGCCGAAGTGACACGAACGAGCCGCGACCGCCAGGGAGCGGGTGGAACCGGGAACGGAGTGACCGGGTGAGTGTTGTGCTGACCCGGTCACTCCGTTCCCGGTTCCAGTTCACCCGGTCACTCCGTTCCCGGTTCCATTCCCATGCTCAACGACCTGCACGCCGACCTGGGCGAAGGGGCCGGCACCGACGCCGACCTGATGCCGCTCGTCACCTCGGCGAACATCTCGTGCGGGTTCCACGCCGGTGACGCCGACACCATCGCCGCCGCTCTGGAACTGGCAAAGAAGCACGGCGTGCGGGTGGGGGCGCATCCGGGGTACGCCGACCGCGCACACTTCGGCCGGCGCGAAATCACGACAACGGCTCCGGAACTGGCGCTCGAGTGCCGCAACCAGCTCGCCGTCCTCACCGGCTTCGTCGAGGTGTACGGGCTGACCGTCGGGTACGTGAAGCCGCACGGCGCGCTCTACCACCAGGCCGGCCGCGACCGCGAGTACGCCGTCGGCTTGCTCACGGCCATCGGCTCAGTGGCAATGCCGGTGGTCGGGCTGCCGTGGTCGGTGTTGGAAGCGGTGTCGAAGGAACGGAACCACGTGTTCGTTCCCGAGGGGTTCGCCGACCGCCGGTATCGGCCCGACGGCACGCTCGTGCCTCGCACCGAACCGGACGCACTGTTGCACGACGTGAAGGAAGTGGTGGCCCAAGTCGAATGGCTCGTCCGCGCGAAAGGCGTTCGCACCATCTGCGTTCACGGCGACACGCCGGGGGCGGTCGAGTTCGTGCGGGCGGTGCGGACGGCACTCTCAGATGCGGGGCACGAGTTGAGGGCGTTCGTGTAGGGCGGGCGAACGGCGCGACGTGAGTCCGCCGGTTCCGAACGTGCTCTGCTCGCTCCGCGAGCGGTCTTCCCGAACCCGCTCGCGGAGCGAG
>JANNVG010000948.1:0-5960 GCA_031414395.1 Fimbriiglobus sp. | reverse complement strand
CAGCGAGGGCGCCAGCGACACGAGGATCATCGGATCGCGATAGGCATCGGCCTGAACCGCGGGATCGGTACTGGCACGCATCGCTTTGACGTGAGCGCCGACCGATCCCTGCATCGCCCCCGAGACCATCCCGACCCTGTGGGACCTGTTCACCCAGGTGCGGGACACCCTCGACAAGGCCCAAGGCGGCTTGGGCATCGGCCTGTCGCTCGTCAAGAAGTTGGTCGAGATGCACGGCGGGTCGGTCGCGGCCGAGAGCGCCGGGGTCGGCCACGGGAGCACGTTCACCGTCCGGCTGCCGCTCGCCGCGGCTACCGAACCGACTGTCGAGACGTCTCCTCATCGGAACGGGACGGCCACGACCCGCCCGGCCGGCCGGCGGGTGCTCGTGGTGGACGACAACGTGGACGGGGCCGAAAGTCTTGCCATGCTCCTCCAGATTTCGGGGCACAAGACCGCGACCGCCCACACCGGGGCGGCGGCCCTGAAAACCGCCCGGACGTTCACGCCGGATGTGGTCTTCCTCGACATCGGGCTGCCCGCCGGGATGGACGGATATGAGGTGGCGCGGCGGCTCCGGGCCGATCCGGAAACGGCCGAAGCCGTCCTCGTGGCGTTGACCGGGTGGGGCAGCGAGGACGATAAGCGGAAGAGCCGGGAGGCCGGGTTCGACTGGCACCTGACCAAACCCGTCGAGTTGGACGCCGTCCAGGGCATCCTGTCCCGGTTCACAGCGCTAACTACGGGCGGTAGAAGGTAGCCGACACTGACAACAGTTTGCCACCGGCTCGACCGAAACCTTAGTCCACTCCCGGCATTCCTCCATCTCAAGCCGCTGCTGCCGGCCCGGAACCCCTCTTCGTGCCGGAACCGAGTGAGGAATACATCCATCACCTCAGTCACCATCAGGATGACCGAGGTGGAGGCCAAGAACCACACCTCTCCGTACCCCTCGAGTTCGACGGCGAGCAACCGGACCGGTTCACTGACACCTGTCACCCATGGGCGCGGTAGTCCTCTGACTCGTAACGACCACTGTCGGCGTTCAGGTTTAGCAACCCACCGGCCCGCGTTCGAACCGCCACGTCTCCGGGTGGGAACGGCCCGATCGTGTCCTCACCTGCTTTCATTTACCCACAACTTCCCGTCGCCCCATCCCGTCGTTCGCGGTATCGTCGCCCTGTGATTCTCTGCATCTGGGCCGCCGGTCGAGGGGGAACGGGCATGAACGCCTGGGTCGAACACGAGTTGGCGGGCGGCACCTTCCCCGACCAGCGTTTGAAGACACGCCTCGGGCGGTTGCTCGGCGACCTGGGGGAGCGGATCGGCGGGACACTGCCGATGGCCTGTCAGGACTGGGCGGCGACGAAGGCCGCGTACCGGTTCTGCGACAATCCCCGCATCGACGACGGCGTCATCCTGGCCGGACACGTCGCGGCCACCGCCGCTCGCTTCGCCGCGGTCCCGGGCACGGTCCTGGTGCTGCACGATACGACCGAATTCAGTTTCACCCGCAACAGCCCCGACGGGGTCGGCTACCTGTCGTACGTCAAGGGGCGACACGCCACCCACACCGCCTGCGGAGTGCTCCTGCACTCCAGCCTGGTGGTGACGACCGACGGCCGGCCGCTCGGCCTGGCGGCCGTCAAGTTCTGGTCCCGCAAGGCGTTCAAGGGCACCAACGCCCGCAAGCGGGCGATCAACCCCACGACCGTCCCGATCGAGCAGAAGGAAAGCGTCCGCTGGTTGGAGAACGTGACGCGGTCCACGCGGGAACTCGGCGACCCCGACCGGTGCGTCCACGTCGGGGACCGGGAGGGTGACATCTTCGAGTTGTTCCACGCGGCTCGGGACGTGGAATCGCACTTCCTGGTCCGCACGGCGGTGGATCGACTGGCGGGCCAGGGCGGCACGACGGTCGCCAAGGTGATGAGACGGCAACCCATTCGGGGCGTCCACGAGGTCAGGGTTCGAGACGACCACGGGCACGTCTCGACGGCCACAGTCCACGTGCGTTCTGCCGGCTCACCATCCACCCGTCGCCGGCCAAGCGGAAGCGATACGGCCCGTTTTCGCTAATCGTCATTCACGCGATCGAGCGGGGCCGGCCGACGGACCGGGAGCCGATCCGGTGGAAGTTGCTCACCGACCTGCCCGTGGACGACCTGGCCGCTGCGGTCGCGTAGCTGAACTGGTACGCGATTCGGTGGAAGATCCAGAAGAACCAAGCAGACTGCCCCTCAAGGAGGGGGTGGGTCTGCGCTGGTCGGATCGGTTAGGGGATGTGTCGACGAGGAACTGCCCGCGGGCGACAGCTAAAGAAAAGTTCGCCACTCGCCCCGGCGGGTCTGGACGGAGGGCGGGTATGGTCTGTCGTCAGCGGCTGATCGTCACCCGCACTGGCTTCAACGCGGGGTGCTTCGTCAGCACGGTCAGGATTGCCGGGCGGGCGGCGGCGGTGAACGCCTTCCCTTTCAACACGCGGCGGACGGCCCGCACGTCGGCGTCGGACATCAAGGCAGCGATGCGGAACGTCAGGTGCCACTCGTCGAGCAGGACGGTCTTCGGCATGAGCTGGTCTCGGGCAGTGGGTGAGAAGGCGAAGGGGAACGTGTCCTCGTCCGCGCGGGCTGGCACGCCGGAGCGTGCGACCGGCCGGACGATTCCTGATCCCCCTTCACCATCTGTCTTCAACGAGCGGCGAGCCCCCCACCTTTCCGCAGGCCGCCCGTCAACTGGGCGACGGCGGCGGTGACGGCCGCCCCCACCCCGCTCACCGCCGCGGCCAGGGCCGGCGGGCAGAAGCGGTAGACGAGCAGGGCGGTCAGCCCGACGGCCAGCCCGACGCCGAGCGTCACCAGGGCGATCCGCTTGAGCGGCAGCACGGCCGTGAGCATGCGGGCGGTCAGCGTCACCGCCTGGACCGCCGCCGTCGCCCGGTCGAGGGCGGCGTCCTTCCACTCTGCCATCTTCGCTTTCAGCACCTGCCACCAGTTCGGCTTCGTCACGGTCGGCACCGTCGGGGGGAGCGGCGGGGTGATGCCACCGGTGAGCATCGCCCGCACGTCCGGGTTGGTCAGCAGTTCGAGCACCACTTCTTTCATGGCTTGCTTGGCCCCCTCCTTACAGGCGTCGGCGACGGCGGCGGGGAGGGCGTCGGCCAGCACGTCGAGAATGGAGTCGAGGCGGTCGAGTTGGTCGCCCAGCTGCTTGCGGGGCGGGCGGCCGTTCAGGGTCGCGGTCATGGCACTGTCTCCAAAGGAACGACCCGCCGGGGTGAGCGGCGGGTCTGGGGTTGAGTGAGGCGGGTGACTACTCCAGCCCGTGCGGGCGGTGCGGACGCACCGCCCGACTCGCCGCGGACAAGTCGGCATCGTCCGAGAGGTCGCTATTCCAGGCGTGTGTGACGGCCAGCCGCACCGCCTCGGCCACCGCCCGGCCGGTCTCGCCGGCGATGGCCTCCCGCACCCGCGCCTTCAACTCACCCAGCGTGTCGGTCAGCCTTCGAGCGGCGGCGGACAGCAACTGCGACATGACTCCTCCCCGCCATTGAGGTTCAAGCTTTTCAAACTCGCGAACACGCCGGCCGGCGCCTTCTGCTCCTTCCGCTTGCCCCTCAACGCGGCGACCAACTTGGACGCGGCGGCGTGGGCGTCGGCCAGCGACTGCCGCAACTGCTCGGCCAGGCCAAGCGGGTCGGGCGAATCCGGCGGCGGGTGCGGGCGAAGGGGTTCGGGATTCACGGCGGTCCTCCGTGGGGGTTGGGGGTTGGGGTCCTGTGGCGGGACGTGGGTGACGGCTTCGACCGAGTCGCGGACCACGTCGTCTTCGCCGAGTGGGGCGGTCACGAGTTGAAGGCCGGTCCCCTCGAACACGACGGGCTTGTCCGCCGCCCACACCTTGGCGGTGAGGCAGCCGAGCTTGAGGGCGCGGGCGAACACGGCGCGGTCGAGGGCCACTCGCACGTGCGGACCGGCGGCCGGCGAACGAGACAGCCGCACCCGCTCGGTCCGCTCGCCGTCGGAGGCGAGCACACTCACCCTGCCGGCGAGTACCAGGGTGACGGGCCGGCTCGGGTCGTCCGGACTCGGCAGCGCGTTCAACTTCGCCAGCAGTTCGCGGGCGTCGCCCTCGTCGATCCCGCCGACCGTCGGCCGTTGCCTGGGGATGACGGCCGCCACGTCCGGGTAGCGGCCGGGCACCACCGGCAGCCGCACCGTCCACGGCCCGGCCGTCACCGCGACGCACCCGTTGCCTTGAGCGACACTCACCTGCGTCTGGGATGACACCTCCGGGTTGCCGAACACGGGGATCGCTGGCACCAGCCGGTCGTCGGCGAACGGCAGGGGGAACGGCCCGGCGAGCAGTGCCACCTTGCCGTCCGAGCCGACGACCCGTTTCGATTGGCCCGACAGGCACAGGCGGTCGAGGGCGAACCGCGGGGTGCTGCCGGCGCGGGCGGTCGCCTGCCCGCACGCGTGAAAGGCGGCGAGCAGCTTCGCCGGGCACGGCACCGTATCGGTCAGTTCGGACAACAGGTCGTGCGGGCGACCGGGCTTGAGGGCGGTGAACGGGTGGGCCTGCGGGCCGGTCGCGTCAGTCCACCTCGCTTCCGCCTGGAGTCCACGGATGCACCGCAACTCGACGGCCCCACGCACGGCCGCGACGGCCGAGAGCACCTCGAACGGCACCACCAACACGGCGTCGGCGACGTCCGTGTCGGCGGTGAACTGCAACACCACCCCGTTCGGCAACCGGACGGTGGTGGAGAGCACGTTTCCCGTGACACGCAGAACAACCTCCGGCGGCGGGCCGGCCGGCTTGCCGGCGACGCACCGGGCGGCGATGGCGGCGAACCGTTTCGGCAGGCCGGGGGGAAGGACGATCACGGGCAACACCTCCTTCGTGAACAAGGGTCAGTCCACCCGCCAGCCGGCCGCGATCAGTTCCTCCGGGGTGTCGAACACCTCCTTCGGCAGGGCGAGCAGGGCGGGCAGGGACAGGGGCAGGGTGAACAGATTGGTCAGGAACACGGAGGCTGAGAAACCGGTCAGCCGGCACAGGCCGAAGGCGTCGAACAGGACGCCCAGTTCCTCGTCTCCACTGGTTCGGCGGACGACGGGCAGGAACGGCCACACCGGCCAGGTGGCCGGGGTGGAAAGAATCAGCCGGTGCCGGACCAGCGGGTCGGGTTTGGTGGCAGTGGTCAACAGATCCTCCGGGGGTTCAGGCGACGGCGAGCGGGGTGTCTGCCAGGTGCTCCACCTTCGCCCGCAACTCGGCCCGGGTGGCGGCCAGGGCGCGGTCCAGGTTGGCCTTCGCGTCGAGCAGGTACTCGGCGTAGGCGGCCACCTTGAACTGGGTGGCGCGGACGCGGTCGGCGGCGCGGTCGAGGGTGCCGTCGCGGGTGTCGGTGCCGAACGCGGCGATGGCATGCCGGTGCTCGGCGATGAGCGCGGCCAGTCCCGCCGCCACGGCGTCCTTGACCGAGCGGTCCCCTTCGGCCGTGCCGGCCGGCACCGGGAAGCGGAGCACCTGCCCGCCCAGCCGGCCGAGCAACCCCTGCACCTTCTCCACGAAAGCGACGTGCCGCTCGGGCACGAAATAGACCCCACCCTGCGGTCGTACCGGAAACAGGTCGGCGTGCCGCTCGAAGAGTTTCTGGACGACGCGGGTGACGTCCGCCCCGGTGCGGGCGGTGACGGCCCGGTCGAGTTCCTCCTGGGCCAGCGTGGCCAGTCCGGGCAGGTCGCAGGTGACTCGGCCCGTCTGCTTGTCCAGCGTGAGCATGGTCTCGAGCGTGTACTCGATGCGTTCGGTGCTGCGGGTCTCCTGGGTGAACTGGAAGGTGAGGGTGGCGTCGTCCTCGGCCACCCGGCGGATGATGCGGGCGTCGGACAGCTTCTTGCACGCGCGGGTGAACGCGTGCCGCGGGGCCAGCTCGCGGGCCACCGCCGGGT
>JANNVG010000947.1:0-13146 GCA_031414395.1 Fimbriiglobus sp. | reverse complement strand
CGTTCGACCACCGCCCGCGGGCCGGCGGCCGTCACCCCGCACACCACCGGCACGCCCGGCTTAATGATGCCCGCTTTCTGGAAGGCGATCTCTTCGAGCGTGTTGCCGAGTTGGGCGGTGTGATCCAACCCGACGGACGTGACGACCGACACGAGCGGGGTGCAGACGTTCGTGCTGTCGAACCGCCCGCCGAGGCCCACTTCCACCACCGCCACGTCGCACCGCCGGTGAACGAAGTGCAGGAAGCCGAGGGCGGTACCGATCTCGAAGAACGTGGGCGACGGGCCGGACCTCTCCAGGTGTTCGACGACCGGCACGAGGCGGGCCATGTGGGCGGTCAGCTCGGTCGGCGAGATGGCCACACCGTCCACCTGCGTCCGCTCGTCCACCGTCACCAGGTGCGGGGAGGTGAACAATCCCACACGGTAGCCGTCGGCTCGCAGCACCGCCGCGAGCATCGCCGCCGTCGAGCCTTTCCCCTTGGTGCCGGTGATGTGGACGGTGCGGACCCGCCGGTGCGGATCACCCACGAGCGACAACAGCGCCCGCATCCGCTCCAACTTCAGGTCGGCGACGGTGGCGGACCGCACCTCGTAGTTGATGCGGGCGTACCAGAAGGCGATGGCGTCGTCGTAGGTCATGGGCCGGGGGACCGCGAACCGCGAGACTGGCAGGATAGGGAAATGCGGCCCGACGGTGCCGCTCACCACGTCCGCGGCGGGAGCGGCTGCACGTCGTCGTCGTCGAACTCCTCGTCGTCGTCGAACTCGCCGCCCACCGGCCCCCCCAGCGGCAAGACGAAGTCGTACCCGCCGCGGCCGGCGGTGCGTTCGAGCGTGTCGAGGATGCGCTTCTGGCGAACCTGGCTGTCGTGCGGCCCGGCGATGTAGAACGGCTTGCCGTCCTTGCCGAAAGTGAACTCGGTGGCGCACGTCGATTCGTCGATGCCGTCGAAGATCTTGGCCGCCTGGGCGTAGTCCGGGTGCGGGGCGAGGCCGTACTTGGCGGCGAACGCCACCGCCCCGACGCACAGTTTCTTGGCCTCGGCGGGGGTGACGGGCACGGGCGAACCGGAGTTCCGGTACACCTTACGGTACATCTCCGCCGCCCCGCCCGCGTTCGTGCTCTCGAAGATCACGTCCTTGACGCCGAGGCACTTCAGATCGACCAGGAACACGGCCAGAACCGTCATCCCGTTCGGGAACTCGCGGCTGACGAACAGGTTGGTGATGCCGTCCTCGTCCATCCGCTCGTGGACGGCACAGCGGCCGACGACCGACCCGTCGAGGGCGTTGAACACGGCGAGCGGGGACAGCGACTTGCGGCGGGCGGCGACCTTCTGCTTCTCCTTCGCCCGCTTGTTCCGCCGCTCCTTGGCCTTCTGCGCCTTCCGCGGGTCGCGTGCCATCGCCGTGCTCCGACAGTGGGGGAGGAAGTTTATCGCGCCGAAGAAACAGGCCAACCCGCCTTCCGGCGAGTGTGGGACGTGTCACATCCCACGCACATGTTGTGCACGGGGTTTTCCCTAGAGAAACGCTCGATTTCGTACGTTCGGAGTCAGAGTTGCACGAAATCGAGCGTACTCGGCACATCCCAGGCACATGTTTTCAGACCCAATACGGGATATACTTGCGAGAGTCGTTTTCTGGGTCGTCAGACTTGATCAGATTGGCAGCAACGGTCGCCGCAATGATGCGGGTCGCCGCTCGGTAGTTCTTGGCGTCGATCCCGAGGCGGGTGCGGAGGGTCGTGTTCGTCATCTCAGTGTTCCCGACTCGACAGAGTACACAGTGCTGGAAACAAGCCCGAACCCGTTCGGTGGAGTCCATCTGAGCGAACTTTCGGGGCGCGTACAGCACCACGTGGGTCGAGCCGGGTGGTTTCCGAAAGTCCGGCGGAGGGAGTTGGAACACCTCGATCGCGGCCACCACTTTGTCGATCCCAGTGCCACGCTCCTCGCAGATGTCGAGAAGCCGCATGAGTCTGGCCAGTTCTTCGTTCCGCGACCGTGGGGGCATGTCGATGAACCGCTGCGGTTCGACCAGCGGCTCGCCGGGGTTGGTGAACTCGATGCGGTCGTCGAAGATTTCGACCGTCGGCCCGGCCCCGGTCACGGAGAAGTCTTGATGGATGAGGACGTTCGCGGTCAGTTCACGGATGGCGATCTCGGGGTACATTCGCACGGTCTGTCGCAGGGCCTGACCGATGTGTTCGTTGCTCGGCAACTGCGAGTTGATGTACGCCACCGCCCCGTCGAATCCGGCGGCGTATCCGGTTCGGGCCGACGGGTCGGCCCACTCCTTTTCCGTGAACAGTCTGTTGGTGCCGGCGTACTTAATGACCCGAATGGCCTTCCGCCCGAGTCGGCCGAACCGGTTGAGATCACGGGCGAACAGGATCGCCCCCAAGTTGGTGACGTGGAAGCCGTCTCGTCCGTGCCGTGCCACCAGCCGGTAGTTCTCCAACCGGGTGAGCATGCCCGTCTTGGTTTCGGGCAGTGCCTCCTTCAACAGGCGAAAGAAGGCCGAGTAGTCGAGGCGGTCGAGCACCTCGTCGGCGGTCAACCCGGTGGCCGCAACCCCTTCCTCGAAACTGGTCGCCGAGAAGATCGCCCACAGGCGGCGTTCCTTGCCCTCGTGCTCTCGCAACCGCTGTTTGTGACTCCCGACGCGGATGTACTCGGCCTCTTTGAACCGCACCGGGGCGGAAGTGGCCGCGGGGATGTCGAAGAGTACCACCGCTTGCCCGGCGACACTCAACTCGTGAATCCGGAAATCGATCCGAGGTGACAAGCCGCGTGCCAGCCACGGTTCCAAATCCTCGTTCCCCTTCCCTTTCGCCTTGCGTGGTTTGAACGAGGTGCCGACCACCCGATGGGTGCCGTTCTCCACACCCCACACGAGGTAGCCGTTGGCCTTGCCCGCCAGGGCCGCCGCGTTGGACAGGGCCGAGATGTATTCGCCGATATCCTCCGGGTCGGCGTAACTCTGCTTGAACTCCACCCACTCCGTTTCGGCCGGGAGCGAGCGGAGGTCATTGAGTTTGGCGAGAAGTTCGCTGTCGGACATGTGAGGCAGTGTACACAATCACCCGCCTGGTGTGCCAGTCAGTGCCCGCGGCGTCGTTCACCCTCCGGCGAAGAGGGTGGCGACGGGGACGGAGAAGCCGGGCAGCAGGGGGCAGGTGAGGGCGTCGGCGTCGCGGAACAGTTGCACCGACCCGTCGGCGTTGTGCGCGGCCACGGTGCGGGCCGTCGGGTCGAGCACCCACACCACCCGCACGCCGGCGGTGAAGTATTCCGCGTTCTTCGCCACCACCTCGGGCGTCCAGTCGTTCGGGCTGCGCACCTCGATGACCAGTTCGGGGATCGTTTCCAGATACCCTTCCGTTGACCGCCGCACCGGCAGGGATGCAGTCATGATGAACGCGGCATCGGCCCCCACCACCCGATCCGGGTTCCGACGCAGGACGACGGCCACCTCCGCCAGCACTTCCCCGAGCCCGAGGTCTTGGGCGTCGAAGAGATAGCGGACGACAGCGGCTTGGCGTTTGGCGTGGTCGTAGCCGGGTGGGGGCATGATGACGAGTTCTCCGTCGTCCAGTTCGTACCGCACGTCGCCCGTCGGTAATGACGTGGGCAGAACCGCCAAGTCCGCCACCGTGAACAGGCGGCGGGACGGGGTGGAGCTGAATCGCGGGGGCGTGAGGGTGGCGCTCATGCGTGTAGTCTACACCACCGGCCGCTTGGTGTGCCAGTCGGTGGCGGCCTCGTACATGCGGGCGATGCGGAACATGCGGTCTTCGTCGAAGGCGGGCGAGAGGAGTTGCAACCCGACCGGCAACTTCGCCTTCGTGAACCCGCACGGGATGCTCATGCCGGCGATGCCGACCAGGTTGCACGAGATCGTGTAGATGTCGCTCAGGTACATCGCCAGCGGGTTGTCCGTCTTCTCGCCGAGCTTGAACGCCGGCGTCGGCGACGTGGGGCCGAGGATCACGTCGCACTGCTCGAACGCCGCGTCGAACTCGTTCTTGATGATCCGCCGCACCTTCAGCGCCTTGTGGTAGTACTGGTCGGCGTACCCGCTGCTCAGGGCGTAGGTGCCGAGCATGATCCGCCGCTGCACCTCCTTGCCGAACGCCTCCCCGCGGCTCTTGCTGTACGTGGCGATCAGGTCGGTCTTCTGCTTCGTGCGGTGGCCGTAGTGCATGCCGTCGAACCGGGCCAGGTTGCTGCTACACACGGCCGTCGCCACGATGTAGTAGACCGCCACGGCCAGCTTCGACCCGTTCGGCAGCGAAATCGGCACCCGCTTCGCCCCGAGTGCTTCGTACTGCTTCAGGCTGGCTTCGATGAGTGCCCCCACTTCGGGGTCGAGGCCGTCGTCGAAGAACTCCTTCGGGATGCCGATGCGCAGGCCCTTCACCGGCGTGTTCAGGCTCTTCGTGTACTCCGGCACGGGGGCGTCGACGCACGTGGCGTCGCGCTTGTCGTGCCCGGAGATCACTTCCATCATCAAGGCGGCGTCGGTCACGTCGTGGGTGAACGGGCCGACCTGATCGAGACTGCTGGCGAAGGCGATCAGCCCGTACCGGCTCACCCGGCCGTAAGTCGGCTTCACGCCCACGATGCCGCACAGCGCCGCCGGCTGGCGGATGCTGCCGCCGGTGTCCGTGCCCAGCGACACCGGCGCTTCGCACGCCGCCACGCTCGCCGCACTGCCCCCGCTGCTGCCGCCCGGAATGCGGGTGGTGTCCCACGGGTTCGTCGTCTGCTGGTACGCGCTGTTCTCGGTGGACGACCCCATCGCGAACTCGTCCATGTTCGTCTTGCCCAGAATCACCGCGTCTTCGGCCTTCAGCCGCTCGACCACGTGGGCGTCGTAGGGCGGGATGAAGTTCTCTAGCACCTTGCTCGCGCACGTGGTGCGCATCCCCTTCGTACACAGCACGTCCTTCACCGCCACCGGCACGCCAGCCAGTTTGCCGAGTTTCGCCCCGCTCTTCCGTTTCGCGTCGATGACCTCGGCCTGCCTCCGCACGTCCGCCTCGGTCACCATCAGGAATGCTTTCACCTTCGGCTCCCGCTGTGTGATGCTGGCGAGGAAGGCGTCCGCGATCTGGGCGGCGGTGACGGCACCCGACGCTTGCAAGGCGAGCAACTCGGTGGCAGTCTTCTCGATCAGGTTCATGGCGGGGCCAGGGGACAAGAGTTAACCACAGAGGCACAGAGGCACAGAGTAGACAGGAGGGAGTGTGAAGACAGACACTCTCTTCTGTCTTCTCTGTGTCTCTGTGCCTCTGTGGTTAGTGACTGATTCAGTGCGAGACAGGTTCGTCGGTGTCGAACACGGCCGGCACGCCGAAGAAGTCGGCCAAGCGGGTCGGCGCGTTTTGGAGCGCCGCATCGACCGGCAGGCTGGGCACGGGCACGTCGTCGCGGAACACGTTCTGGAGGGGCAGCGGGTGGGCCATCGGTTCGACGCTGTCGGTGTTCACGGTGGCCAGTTGATCGACGTACCCGAGGATGGCGTTCAACTGGTCGGCCATCGTGCTCAGGTCGGCGGCGGACAACTCCAGGCGGGCGAGGGCGGCCACCTTCTTCACTTGCTCGACGGTCAGCATCCCTGAGTCCTCAAGTTTTCAAGTCGTCAAGTCGTCAGGTCGGGAGGGGTCTGCTCAGAATACGGAGTGGACGTGCGAAAACGCAACAAGCCGGGGAGTACCCCCGACCTGATGACGTGATGACTGGCTGACCTGACGACTGGTCAGGCGTTAACGCTGCTGAACGGCTTCCGCTTGACCGGCTTGGTGATGTTGCCCGAGCGGATGCACTGGGCGCACACCCAGCGGCGGAGGGTCTCACCGGTCGGCCCGGCGATGCGGATGCGTTGCAGGTTCGGCTTGTACACCCGCTTGCTGATGCCGGTGATCTTCTTGCCCACCCCGCCGAGGTACTTGGCTTTCCCGCGGTAGGTCTTCTGGTTCCCCCGCTGAGGGATCTTCTGGCAAACCGTGCAGTGCATGCCCATCGGACGAAATCCTGAGCGGGACGGGGTCTTCCCCCGACCGTGCGAAGGCGGGGACCGGGAAAACAGAACACTCACTATAGCCCCACCCCGCCGGCTGACAAGCGGACCGGCCGCGATATACTGCCGCCTACAGAGGCGACATGCGGGTGGGCGCTGACTGACCGCGGACTCGGCTGACCCGACCCGTTCCCGGAGGCACCGATGTTCACCCCCGTTCCCGTTGGCGTGATCGCTTCCGTCTGGCACCTTCAGAAACAGATCGAGGAGGTCCAACGGCGGGGCCGTCGCCGGACGACCGACGTTCAAGTCGAGTTGGACGCCCTTCGTGCCCAACTGCACTTGTCGATTTCGCTCCAGTCGCAGGTTCTTCTGTTGCTAATTGCGAAAGGTGTCTGTACGGACGACGAGCTCGCCCCGCTCCAATCGGCCCTGAACGTCCTGCTCGAAACGACCGAAGATAAACCGTTCGACTGGACCGCGCTCGACACCACCCCGCCGAAGTAGTTACCAGCCTTCGTACACTTCCCCCCATGCGGGATGCTGCCCTCCTCGTCTTCGCCCTGCTGCTGCTCGGCGGGGTGATTCTGCTGCTCATGTACCTGCGATACCGCCACTCGCCGGCGGTGCTGTGGCGCGCCCGCGTGGTCGCCCGGCGGTCCGAGTTGGCCGTGCGGCGGCACGCGCTGCTGGCCTCCCCCGCCCCGTCGCCCGTCACGCAACTGGCCGACGAGCTGTTCGCCCGGCATCTTCGCACCGTGCCCGTGGCCGCCCTCCTCACTCAACCCGGCATCGGCCCGGCGACGGTGGACAAGCTGCAAGCGGCCGGCTGGCAGGCGATCCCCGACGTGCGATTGAATCAGCTCGACACGCTGTCCGGGATGGGGTCGGCGAAGGCGATGGACGTACGGACCGCGGTGCGGAAGGTGACGGCCGACGCGCGGGCGCGTTTCGACGCTGGGGCCTGCCCGGAGGGGGTCGAGTTCCGCCGGCGGGCGGCCGAACTCACGACGCTTGAAGAGTCCGCCACCGACGACCAGCGGCAGCAGGTGTCGGCGCTCGACGCGGCGATTGCGAAGCTTGATGCGCTGGCCGTGACTGCGAAGGACGTGTCGTTCTGGAACAGCCTGTTCTTCCTGAAGGTGCCCGGCCTGACGGACGCGGTGCTGCACGCCGAATTGCCGTCGGTTGCCCCCGCCGACCTGTTAGCCCGAAGCGCAAGCGAGGGGCCAGCCGCCATTCGGCCAAAGGTGAGTGCGACACCACCCCCTTCACCCAATCCCGCTCCCACGGGTCGCGGCGAAGAGCAGGCGCCGCCGTCCGTCGCCAAGCTGCGGGCCGTCTGTCGGTTCGGCATTCTGGTGGCGAAGGCCGACGGGCGGGTGGCGAACGCCGAGCGCACGGTGTTGCGGAACCACCTGGGGCAGGCGTTCGCGTCCGATGCGGTGGCACTACGGTTCATCGATGTCGAAGTCGAAGACGCATTGAAGGTGACGCTGAACGAGGCGGATGTGATCGCCGGCGTGCTGTCGTTTCCCCCGACCGACCGCCGCGAACTGGTGGCCTTGGCGAACCACATCGCGTCCGCCGCCGGTCAGGTGAGCGCGAAAGAGCAACAGTTGCTCGCCCGGTTGCAGGCCGCACTCGGCGAACCGTCGCCCGTTCCCCCGCCGGCTGTTCCCCCACCGCCGCCCGTTGTTCCCACCGACACGCGACACAACCCCGACCTCGACGCCGCGTTCGCGGCACCGACCGAAGCCCCCCCGCCGCCCTCGGCTTCGACCGACCTGCGACACAACCCCGACCTCGACGCCGTGTTCGGCCTGTGACCGCACATTCACTCAGTCGGCGGAACCAGCACCTTGCGCCAGCGGCGGGGTTGCACGTCGAACGCCGTCTGGTACGTCTCCTCAAGAGGCACCATCACGTGCCGGTCGCGGCCGATGAACAGCGGCATGTCGGGCAGCCGACGGCCGACCGCCGTCGGCTCCACATACGCCCGCGGCGGCGCGCCGGCTTCGTAGGCGACGAGCGTCAGCGGCGTCTCGGCGGGTAACGTGAACGGGTCGGGCGAGAACGCCCGCCAGATGAGCGGGTGAACGCCGTCCGGGTCGCGGCGGCCGGGCGGGAACGGGTCGAGGATGAGCAGGTGAACGCGGTGGGCGAGGAAGTCGTGCGCCTTGCGGATGAACGTCTCCAGCGGGTAGTCGGCCGACTTGTTGCCCGGCGACACGATCTCCAGCACGGCGACGATGCGATCCCCGCTCACGTGCCGGACGGCGATGTGGGTCTTCCTCCGCCGGTACAGTTCGGCCTCGGACATGAACCGCGTCTTCGGGCGGGCTTGAACGGCCGTCCCCCCGCCGCCGCTGGTCTCCTCCGGCTCGTCGGAGTGCAGCGCGAGCACATCAGGTGTAAACCCGCCCGCCGACTGCTCCGGCAGGGCGTACAGGTCAGGCGGGAGCGCACCGGCGTTCAGCCGGCTGGTGATGGCGTAGATCCACCCGCTGTGGAAGGCGTGGTAGATCCCGTCGGGAACGAGATCCCAGTCGTGCATCGGCATGGCGGTTACTCCTCGTCGTCGGGCAAGCGGCCGTGTTCCACCAGATAGCGGTAGTCGGCCGGGCACGTCTCCCACGCGGCCTGATACGCCGGCTCCAGCGGCACGTTCACGTACACGTCCGGGTCGAGCCACGCGGGCATGTCGGGCAGGGGGCCGCCCACCCGCGCCGCCTCCAGGTACGCCACCGGGAGCACGCCGGCGGCCGGGTCGCCGACGCGGTACGCGGCCAGCAGCAGCGGTTCGTCGGCCGGCATGTCGAACGGCACGTCGCCGGACATCTCGTCCCACAGCAGCTTGTGCAGCGAGTGCGGGTCGCGGGGGCCGGGCGGGAACGGGTCCACCAGCAGCAGGTTCACCCCGGCCCGCACGAAGTCCAACGTCTTCTCCACGAACTGCCTCAGCGCCGCCCGGCTCGACTTGTTCCCCGGCGACACGATCTCGATGACGCACACCACCTCGCCCAGCCGGTGCCGGATGGCCACCCGGTTCGCCCGCCGACGGAGGGCGTCGGCCTGCCCCGCCTCGACCGTCCAGCGGGTGCGCGGGGCGACGGCCGTCCCCCCGGTCGGTCGCGGGCGAGGCGTCCGCCGTCGCTCCACCGCCAGCACGTCCGGCACCACCCCGCCGGTGTGCTGCTCCAGCAGGGCCGAAAACCCCGGCGGTAGGAGCGGGTTGAGGGATTTACAGATCTCTGTCGCCCACACTTGGTGGAAGTGGTGGTAGATGGTCGGTTCGACGCGAGTCCAATCGTGCATCGGCATGGCGGTCCCTCCGGTCGGTATGATACCACCCGGTTCAGGTGCCGCGGGGCGGGGCGGGGAACTCGACGCTGGCGTACACGTCGGCGAGCGGCACCCGCACCGGCACGGCGGTGAACGCCAGCTCCGCGGTCAGCCCGACGAACGACACCAGCGCCCACGACCCGTCGGCCTGCCGCACGAACCGCTCGCACACCGCCTCGTCCTGAGTCACCAGAACGTACTCCTGCACGCTCGGGATCTGCTGGTAGTGGCGGAACTTCACCCCGCGGTCGTACCGCTCGGTGGACGGCGACAGCACCTCGATCACCACCCGCGGGTTGGTGATGGTGTCCTCGTCGTCCGGTGACACATGCACGTTCCCGCAGACGATCAGGAAGTCCGGGTAGAAGAAGGCGTCTGTGCGTTCGACGTGGATTCGCTGTGTGAGCGACAAGCTGTAGCACGGCCCTCCCTTCAGCCGTCCGCCGATCTCCACGGTCAGGTTGCTGCTGATGGTGTTGTGCCACCGGCTCGACCGCTCGCGGGGTCGCATCATCCCGTCCAGCAACTCGTTCCGTTCCTCCACGCTCAACTCAATCGCCAGGTACTCGGCAGCAGTGAGTTTGCGCTTGGGCACGGCACTCATGAACGGCCTCCGGGGGTTGCTGCCATCATACTACCGCCTAGATCTTTCCCCATGCCCGCACGCAAGCCGCCCGCCGCCGACGCGACGCTCGCCGCACTTTACAAGGCGGTGCTGGCCAATCCCGACGACGACCTGCCGCGGCTGGTGTACGCCGACCGCCTGGAAGAACTCGGCAATACTGCCCGCGCCGAGTTCATCCGCCTGCAAATTCACGTGGCGAACACGAAGCCGTGGGACGAAGGCCACGCGGATGCACTGGTGAAGAGCCGCGTGCTGTACGACCGGCACCAGGAGGCGTGGGGGATCAAGGACCTGACCCGCGAACTCATGCGGTCGAAGGGAGTGACGCCGGGGGTGTTCGACCCGTTCGTCCGCGGCTTCCCCGAAGTGACGTGGGCGAACGTCGAGACCTTCTCCGCCGCCCACCGCAAGGCGCTCAAGAAGTTCCCCGTCCGCGAGCTGGTGCTGGTCGGCGGGCACACCGCGGCGGTGAGCCGGGTGAGCGAGTTCATCAACGAAGTGGGGGCACGCACGGTCGATCTGAGCAGCACTTGGAGTGACGTGTTCGCCGCCCTGACGGACGGCCCGCCTCTGCCGACGGTGCGGAGGTTGGTGGTGACGTGCGACCTGTACACGCCGACGGCGAACGAGGTGCGCTCGTTCGCCGGCAGTTTCAACTTCCCGAACGTCGAGGCGGTCAGCCTGAGCGGGTCGGTGGACGAAGAGCGGATGCTGGCGTTCGTGGGGAGCGTGCGGTGGCCGAAGGTACGGGACGTGTACCTGTGCGGCGATTTGACCCCTCAGGTGATTCACGCCCTATCGCACGCGAAATGGGTGGGGCGGCTCAACTCGCTCGCCCTTGAGCATTCGCCGTTCGGCGACGTGGCCGACCAGCCGGCGGCCGAACTCACCCCGCTCTTCCGCTCCAAACAGTTGACGAACCTGCGGTCGCTCTCACTCGACTCGTTCCCATTCCCGCCGGCGGTGGAGCGGGCGTTCGCCGAATCGACCCTCGGCCCGCTGGATCATTTCGACATCGACGGCTGGTGCGACCCGCCGGTGAGCGATTTCCCCGCGCTGCTCGCGTCGCCCGCACTCGCCGGGGTGAAGTCGCTCAACCTGCCCGGCCCGGACACGTCGCCGGCGGTCGCCGAACAGCTCGGGCGGAATGGGGAATTGCGTCAACTGAAGTGGGACGTGTGGAGAATGACCGCCGATGCTTGGGCGAAGCTTGCGAACGCCCAAGCATCGCAGTCGCTACATCGGTTGGCGATTGTTCGCGGCGGGCTAACGCCCGAGGAGCTTCGAGTGCTGCTCGCCGGACCCTCGTGGCCGAACTTAGCCGAACTGGTGGTGGAGTGCGAGTGGAGCGACGGGCGGGCGGTGGCCAAGCTGATCGACCACCCGCACTTCGCCCGCCTGACCCACCTGAACCTCTCCGGCGGCCCGCACGCCGCCCACCTGTGGAAGGTGTTGGCCAAGTCGAAGACGGTCGGCCGGTTCCACAAGCTGCGGCTCGGGTTCGCCGTCACCGACGCCCAACTGAACGCCGTCCTCGACAACCCCGAGGTGTGCCGGATGGGCCGGCTGGTGCTGCCCGCGCGTGTGAAGATCGACCGCAAGACCCAGCGGCGGTACGAGAAGGTGTTCGGCGTGCGGATCACGTGCGACTGGTGAGCGCCGAGTGTCGGGCCGATGCCCGACGGGGTAGACTATTCTGGCAGACTCGCCGGAGGTGTTGTCATGTCCACTGTCATCGTGAAAGGGGTGGTGCGGAACGGGCGGGTGGAGTTGAGCCGCCCGCTCGACCTGCCGGACGGGGCCGAGGTGGAGGTTCACGCAACTGAGTCGGAGGCACCGATGACCCTGGAGGAGCGCGCCACCCTCAGTCGCCTCGACGAGTTCGAGCCGGTCGAGTGGTCGGACGACGAGCGGGCGGCGTGGGAGGCCGAACGGCAGGCGAAGAAGGAGCGTGCGAAGGCGGAGGCCGACGCCCGGCACGCCCGCTTGCGGAGCCTTGGGGAATGACCCGTTACCTACTCGACAGCGGCATCTTGGGGGATTACGCGTCCCGGAAGTTCGGCATCTATGAACGGGTGCGGGCGGAGAAGTTACGGGGGAGCGTGGTCGGCACCTGCACCCCGGTTCTGGGCGAGGTGCTCAGCGGGTTGGAGCGGAGCGCCACCCGCGACTGCAACATGCAACGCCTTCGGGTAGCGCTCCCCTCCCTCATGCTCTGGCCGTTCGACGAAGCTGCGGCGTCCGAGTACGGTCGCTTGGACGCCGAGTTGCACCGGATCGGCCGGCCCATGCAACCGATCGACGTGATGGCCGCCGCCGTTGCCCGCGTCCTCGGCAACTGTGTCGTCGTCACGGTGGACAGCGACCTGTCGGCGGTGCCGGGGCTGAAGGTGGAAAACTGGCGTACTCTCCCGCCCGCACCTGGTTGACTCACGCCCCCGTCGGGTACTTCCGCTTCACCAGCACCACCAGCCGGTCCAACTCCGCCAGGAACCGCGAGCGGTCCTTCGGCGTCATGCCGCTCGGCCCGCCGGTGGCGGTGCCGGCCTCCCGCAGTCCCTCCCGCAAGTCCCGCATGGCCAGCGCTTCGCCCACCGTGGCGTCGTCCAGCACCCGGCCCTTCGGGTCAATCGCAATCCCGCCGACGGCCACCACACGGGCGGCGAGCGGGATGTCGGACGTGACGCACAGGTCGCCCGGCTTGCACTGCCCGGCGATCCAGTCGTCGGCCGCCCCGAACCCGGTCACGGCCACCGATGAGATCAGCGGGTGGTCCGGGATCATCATGCTGTTGTTCGCCACCACCACCACTGGCACGGCGTGCCGCACCGCCACGCGGTACGTCTCGGGCTTCACCGGGCAGGCGTCGGCGTCGATGTAGATGGTCGGCATGGGGGTAGTTTACAGCACCTCACCGCCGACCCCCACTCCGCTCATGGAGAAGCTGGTGGGAGTGAAGTCCGATCCACCCAAATGCCAGCGGGCGGGCGGCGAACCGAAGGTAACGTGCGGCGTGGCGAATGGTTTCGTTCCACCCCCCCCCACCCCTCCGCGGAGTGCAGACCGGAGACATGGGTGACACCGTTCGGAGACATGGGTGACACTTTATCCTTGTGGTCTGTTCCCCTCCGGAGGATGGACCATGCC
>JANNVG010000946.1:0-7577 GCA_031414395.1 Fimbriiglobus sp. | reverse complement strand
AAGAGCGTCCGGTCGTCGGAGGCCTTCGTCAAGTTGGCCATGATTCACCTCATGCTCAACCGGCTGAAGCCGAAACATGTGGACGCCGAGTTCCAATATCACAATGCCGCTTAACACCACCTTGTGGGACAGTCACTCAGAGCCGGGGACTCGCATCGACCGATCTGGAACGTGTGCGCGAAGTTGCTCGGAAGGATCAGAAGGCGAAGTTCACTGCCCTACTGCATCACATCACCATCCCGCTGTTGCTCGAAAGCTTCCACGCGCTCAAACGCGGGGCGGCTCCGGGCATCGACGGGGTGACGTGGGAACAGTACGAAGCCGACCTCGAAGATCGCCTCGTGGACCTGCACCGGCGGGTCCACGCGGGAACCTATCGGGCGCTGCCGTCCCGACGCGTCTTCATTCCGAAGGCCGACGGGCGGTTGCGACCGCTGGGCGTCGCGGCGCTGGAGGACAAGGTGGTCCAACACGCCGTGGCGAAAGTTCTCGCGGCGATTTGGGAGGAAGATTTCTTGGGTCTGTCGTATGGGTTCCGACCCCAACGCGGTGCGCACGATGCGCTCGACGCGCTGTGGGTGGGGCTTCATCGGAAGAAGGTGAACTGGGTGATCGACGCGGACATTCAAGGGTTCTTCGATGCCGTGAATCATGAATGGCTGCTGAAGTTCGTCGAGCACCGGGTCGCCGATCGTCGGATACTCCGCCTCATCCGGAAATGGCTGCGCGCGGGCGTGTCCGAGGACGGTCAGTGGTCCAAGACGGAAGTCGGCACGCCGCAGGGATCGGTGATCTCACCGTTCCTCGCGAACGTGTACCTGCATTACGTGTTGGACCTGTGGGTCAACCAGTGGCGGAAGAAGCACGCGACGGGCGATGTCATCATCGTTCGGTATGCGGACGACTTCGTCCTGGGTTTTCAGCATCGTCACGAGGCCGAGCGGTTCCTGAGCGAACTCCGGGAACGGCTGGAGAAGTTCGGCCTTCGTCTGCACCCCGAGAAGACGCGACTCATCGAGTTCAGCCGGTTGGCGGCCAGACGACGGTGGGAGCGGGGGTACGGGCGGCGGGAATCGTTCGACTTCCTGGGCTTCACACACCGCTGGGTGCGGAAGCAGGGGAAGGAGGGGTTCATCGTGCGACGAACGACGGTGAAGACGCGGCTGCGTGCCAAGCTGAAGGAAGTGGACGCGACGTTGCGAAAGCAGCGTCACCTCCGCTGAATCGGCAGGGCGTGTGGCTGGGCCGAGTGGTGCGAGGGTACTTCGCCTATCATGCCGTCCCGGGCAACATCGCGAGCTTGGCCGCGTTTCGAGAGCAAGCGGTTCGTCACTGGCTGCGTGCGTTGCGACGCCGAGGTCAGAAGGGCCGCATGAACTGGGAGCGCTTCCGAGAGCTGATGGCCTTCTTCATCCCGCGCCCCAAGATTGAGCACCCTTATCCGAATGAGCGATTCGACGCCAAGCACCCGAGGTAAGAGCCGGATGCGGTAATCCCGCCCGTCCGGATCTGTGCGGGGGGCGGCCCGAAAGGGCCGTCCCTACCGCGACCCTTTCACCTCCAACGCCCGACCATCAGTCAGGTGTACCTGGACATTTCGAACCCCAGCGAGAGCATTGGCGCGGGGCTAGACACCTCACCAAGTTGAAGAAGCTACAGAACGCCTCGGACCTGTTCGGGGTCTCCACGAACGACTGGATCAACCCCGCCCGTGGAAGGAAGGGCGTACGCACCCGGCGAATCACGTTGGCCGCGGCGTGAAGTTGCTCGTCGGCGGTTTGCTCAAGCGGCGGAGGCCGTGGACGTGTTCGGGCGGTCGGCGAGCCAGCGGTCGGGCAGGAGTGAGGTGAGGTGCTCGTCGGTCGGGTGGTCACACAGGTCGTGCAACTCGGGGAGCACGTCGCGGAGGGAGGCGAACGGGTCGATCCCCAGGTGTCGGCAGGTGCCGACGACGGTGGAGTGGGTGGCGGCCCATTCGCCCGCGTCGGCCGACCCGACGAACGTCCAGTTGGACCGGTGATGCAGACCTCCGAATCACGGGTCCGACTGGCTGTTCATCGTTGGGGACGGCGGGCTCCACTCGGCCGCGGTGCTGCTCAGCCTGACCGCGAGTGCCAAGCGCCACGACCCGCACCCGACCGCCCGCCCGGCGGTCACTTCTTGGCCGGCTTGGCGGTCAGGTCGATGACCGTCACGTCGCCCAGGGTCAGCCGCGACAGGTACCCGCCGACCGAGAACTTCTGCCCGCCCTTCGCCGGCTTGTCGTCCCGGTGCTTGAGCACGAACACCCCGTTCACGTTCACCGCGTACTCGCCCCCCTGCTTGGTCACCGTCAGCAGGAACGGCTCCTCCGAGTTCCCCTTCGCCTCCCGCTTGAGCACCTCCCCCTCCTTCCACAGCAGCATCTGCTCGTGGCTGAACTGGATCAGGTTGCCCTTCCGCTCCATGATGTCGGCGGACGTGTCGTCCGTCCCGAACCGCACGCACAGCATCCGCAGGATGCTCTTCTGCGACTGCTGGATCACCTGCTGGCCCTTCAGGAACTCGATCTGGCACGGGATCACCAGTTGGAAATCCTCGGGCAGCACCTCCTTGCTGGTGAGGGCGAACGTGCCGCCGTCCGCGTCGATCACCAGAATTCCCTTCTCCTCTTGCACCTCGCCCTTGCTCACCTCCCAGCTCTTCTTCTTGGCCGGGATGCTGGTGACGGCCGGCAGGTCCTTCGGGTCCACCGGCCCGGGCGACGCCTTCACCCCCGCCGCCGCCTTCGCCGCCGCCTGGGCCGCCTCCGCCAGTTCGTCCAGGTGCAGGGCGAACCCGATGTTGTCCCCGCCCTTGCGGCGGAGGCACACCAGCCCGGCCACCTGCCCGGCGGCGTTCACCAGCGGCCCGCCCGAGTTGCCCGGGTTGACGGCCGCGTCCGTCTGGTAGTGCGCCCGCTCGCCCAGCTTCACCTTGGTGTTCGACACGCTCCCCTTGTTGAACGACAGACCCGGCAGCTCGCCCGACACCACCGGGTAGCCGAGCACGGCCACGTCGTCGCCCAGCCCGACCTTCCCCTCGGCCAGCGGGAGGGGGTGGAACTTGACCGTCTCGTCGCGGGCGGCGATCTTCAGGGCGGCGAAGTCGAGGGCGTCCTTGGCGGGCGGGGCGTAGGCCAGTTCGGCCTTGTAGAAGTCGAGCTTGTCGGGGTCCTTGGCGGTGGGCACGCCGACCAGCAGGATGGTGCCCTTGATGCTCTCGTCCGGGGCGACGACCAGGTGGCGGGCGGTGTACACCAGGCCGTCCGGGGTGACGAGGAAGCCGCTGCCGACGGCCGGCGGCAGGCCGGGGGTGAACCGTTGGACGAGGACGACGCCCTTGCGGGCCTGGGCCAGGTTGAACTTGGGCGGGTCGGCCGCCCGGACGGTGGAGGCGACGGCGAGGAGGGCGACGGTGGCGAGCAGGCAACTGCGGAAGAAGGGGGGCACGTGCGGTCTCGGTGGGTCGGCCCGGCGAGGGGTGGGGTGAACCGCCGGGCGGTGGGCGGTAGATTACCTCCACTCACCCGACGGTGCAACGACCATCCGGCCCACCCGCGGACGGTGGGGTGACAGGTAAAGAAAAGCACCCGCGATTGCGACGCCCACGGCGAAGGGGGCAACGAAATCCCGCCCCGCCAACCCGGGGGACGGGTTCCACACGTCTCAGCGGCCGAATGCCACCCGCACCGGTTTCAACACCGGCCGTGCGCGGACGACGGTCAGGATCGACCCGCGGACGGCGGCGGCGAACGCCTTGCCGGCGAGCGTGCGGCGGATCACCCGCACGTCGGCCGCGGACATCACGGCGGGGATGCGGAAGGTCAGGTGCCACTCGTCGAGCAGGACGGTCTGCGGCATCGGCGGATCTCGGGCGGAGTGCAAGACGGGAAAGAGCGAAGGGGGTGTTGGGGAATGCGCTCCGTCCGCACGGGCTGGCACGCCTGAGCGTGCGACCGGCCGGACGATTCCTGTTCCCCACCGCTCTGACTTCAGCGGGCGGCGAGCCACCCGCCCTTCCGCAGTCCGCCCGTCAACTGGGCGACAGCGGCGGTGACGGCAGCCCCCACCCCGCTCACCGCCGCGGCCAGGGCCGGCGGGCAGAAGCGGTAGACGAGCAGGGCGGCCAGCCCGACGGTCAGCCCGACGCCGAGCGTCACCAGGGCGATCCGCTTGAGCGGGAGCACGGCGGTGAGCATGCGGGCGGTGAGCGTGACCGCTTGCACCGCCGCCGTCGCCCGGTCGAGGGCGGCGTCCTTCCACTTCACCAGCTTCGCCTTCAGCACCTGCCACCAGTTCGGCTTCGTCACGGTCGGCACCGTCGGGGTGGGCGGCGGGGTGATCCCGCCAGCGAGCATCGCCCGCACGTCCGGGTTGGTGAGCAGTTCCAGCACCACCTACTTCATGGCCTGTTTGGCCCCCTCCTTGCAGGCGTCGGCCACCGCTTGCGGGAGGGCGTCGGCGAGCACGTCGAGGATCGAGTCGAGGCGGTCGAGTTGGTCGCCCAGTTGCTTGCGGGGCGGGCGGCCGTTCAGGGTCGCGGTCATCGGAGTCTCCGGGAACAGAGCGACCCGCCGGGGTGAGCGGCGGGTCTGGGGTTGAGAACTTGGGTGACTACTTCAGGCCGAGCGGGCGGTGCGGACGCAGCGCCCGGCTGACGGCGGACAGGTCGGCGGCGGCGGTGAGTGCCGCCGCGGCGGCGTGGGTGGCCGGCCCGCCGAACAGCACGGCCAGCGCCACCAGTCCGCCCACGGCGACGGCCACCGCCAGTGAGCCGCGGGCGAGCACCCACCGCCCGGCGGCGATGCCAGCAGCCACCGCCAGGCGGGTGCGGTCGGTGCTGTTCAATCCCGGCCCGGGCAGCGGCGGGGGCGGCAAATCGTCGTCGGCCTCCTGCCACTCGCCGGCCTCGGCCCAGCGGTCGGCGGCCGGGTCGTCCCACGGATCGACGGAAGGGCGGTCTCGGCCCGAAGCGGGGTCGTGGTGGCTCTCGCCGGTGAGGGCGTGGGTGACGGCCAGCCGCACGGCCTCGGCCACCCCCTTGCCCGTCTCCCCGGCGATCGCCTCCCGCACCCGATCCTTCAACTCACCCAGCGTGTCGGTCAGCCTTCGAGCGGCGGCGGACAGCAACTGCGACATGACTCCTCCCCGCCATTGAGGTTCAAGCTTTTCAAACTCGCGAACACCCCGGCCGGCGCCCTCTGCTCCTTCTTCCGCCCCTTGAGGGCGGCCACCAGCCGGGCGGCGGCGGCGTGCGCGTCGGCGAGCGACTGGCGGAGGTGTTCGGCCATGACGAGCGGGTCGGGGGCGTCCGGCGGCGGGTGCGGGCGAAGGGGTTCGGGTTTCACGGCGGACCTCCGGTCGTGGGGTTTGGGGCCGGTGACGGGACGGGGGTGACGGCTTCGACCGAATCGCGGACCATGTCGTCCGCGCCGAGCGGGGCGGCCACCAAGGTGCACGCCCCGCCCTCGAACACCACCGGCTTGTCCGCCGCCCACACCTTCGCGGTCAGACACCCGAGCTTCAGAGCTCGGCTCAGGATCGAGCGGTCGAGGGCGACGCGGACGGGTGGGCCGGCCGCGGGTGAACGGGACAGCGCCACCCGCTTGACCCGCTCGCCGTCGGAGGCGAGCACGCTCACCCCGCCGTCCAGCACCAGGGTGACGGGTCGGCTCGGGTCGTCCAGACTCGGCAACGCGTTCAACTTCGCCAGCAGGTCACGGGCGTCGCCCTCGTCGATCCCGCCGACCGTCGGCCGGGACTTGGGAATGACGGCGGCCACGTCCGGGTAACGGCCGGGCAGCACCGGCAGCCGCACGCACCACGGCCCGGCCTGCACGGCCACGAACCCGTCGGCGGTGGCGACACTCACCGAGGTCTGCGATGACAGCTCCGGGTTGCCGAACACCGGGATCGCCGGCACCAGCTTGTCGTCGGCGAACGGCAGGGGGAACGGGCCGGCGAGCAGTGCCACTTTGCCGTCCGAGCCGACCACCCGCTTCGACACACCCGACAGGCACAGGCGGTCGAGGGCGAACCGCGGGGTGCTGCCGGCGCGGGCGGACGCCTGCCCGCACGCGTGCAAGGCGGCGAGCCACTTCGCCGGGCACGGCACCGTGTCGGTGAGGTCGGGCAGCGGGTCGTGGGGGCGGCCCGGCTTGAGGGCGGTGAACGGGTGCGCCTGCGGGCCGGTCGCGTCGGCCCAGCGGGCTTCGGCTTGCAGACCGCGGGTGAGTCGCAGTCCGACGGGTCCACGCGCGGCGGCGACGGCCGAGAGCACCTCGAACGGCACCACCAGCACGGCGTCGGCTCCTTCGGTGTCGGCGGAGAACGACAGCACCACCCCGTTCGGCATGGTCGTGGTGACGGTGAGCACACGATTCGACGCGCGGCACACGACCGCCGGGGGCGGGCCGGTCGGCTTGCCACTCACGCACCGGGCGGCGACGGCGGCGAACCGCTTCGGCAGACCGGCGGGAAGGACGATCACGGTCTTCACCTCCTTGGGGGGAGAAAGTCAGTCCACCCGCCAGCCGGCCGCGACCAGTTCCTCCGGGGTGTCGAACACCTCCTTCGGCAGGGCGAGCAGCTCGGGCAGGGACGGGGGCAGGGTGAACAGATTGGTCAGGAACACTGAGGCCGAGAAGCCGGTCAGCCGGCACAGGCCGAAGGCGTCGAACAGCACGCCCAGTTCCTCCTCACCCCGACAGCGGCGGACGACCGGCAGGAACGGCCACACCGGCCAGGCGGCCGGGGTGGAGAGGATCAGCCGGTGCCGGACCAGCGGGTCGGGTTTCGTGGCAGTGGTCAACGGATCCTCCGGGGTCAGGCGACGGCGAGCGGGGTGTCGGCCAGGTGCTCCACCTTCGCCCGCAGCTCGGCGCGGGCGGCGGCCAGGGCGCGGTCCAGGTTGGCCTTCGCGTCGAGCAGGTACTCGGCGTACGCGGCCACCTTGAACTGCGTCGCGCGGACCTTGTCGGCCGCGCGGTCGAGGGTGCCGTCGCGGGTGTCCTCGCCGAACTGCGATGGCCTGCCGGTGCTCGACGATGAGGGCCGCCAGGCCGGCGGCGACGGCGTCCTTGACCGAGCGGTCGCCTTCGGCCGTCCCCACGGGCACCGGGAACCGCAGCACCTGCCCGCCCAACCGGCCGAGCAGGGCCTGGATTTTCTCCACGAACCCGACGTGCCGTTCCGGCACGAAGTACACCCCGCCCTGCGGGCGAACCGGGAACAGATCGGCGTGCCGCTCGAACAGCTTCTGCACCACGCGGGTGACGTCCGCGCCGGTGCGGGCGGTGACGGCCCGGTCGAGTTCCTCCTGGGCGATCGTGGCCAGCCCCGGCAGCGGGCAGCTCACCTTCCCCGTCTGCTTGTCGAGCGTCAGCAGGGTCTCGAGCGTGTACTCGATGCGGTCGCTGCTGCGGGTCTCCTGGGTGAACTGGAAGGTGAGGGTGGCGTCGTCCTCGGCCACCCGGCGGATGATGCGGGCGTCGGACAGCTTCTTGCACGCGCGGGTGAACGCGT
The DNA here is from genome assembly GCA_031414395.1 of Fimbriiglobus sp. GTDB lineage: Bacteria > Planctomycetota > Planctomycetia > Gemmatales > Gemmataceae > JALHQU01. The sequence continues at coordinate 33 of JANNVG010000946.1, read as the reverse complement.
GCCGCGGGGCCAGCTCGCGGGCCACCGCCGGGT
>JANNVG010000945.1:0-11132 GCA_031414395.1 Fimbriiglobus sp. | reverse complement strand
CCGCCGGCGTCCCGGTGGCGGACGGTGTAGAAGCGGGTGGCGTTCAGCCCGACCACCCAGTCGGCCTGACTGCGGCAGCGGGCGGCGGCGTAGAGGCGGTCGTACTCGGCCAGTGGTCGCAGGCGGCGGAAGGCGTCGCGGATGGCAGCTTCGGTCAGGGAGTTCAGCCACAGGCGGCGGGAGGGTTTGCCGGTCGCCCCGGCCAGTTCCTGAATGTACCGGAAGATGAGTTCGCCCTCGCGGCCGGCGTCGGTGGCGCAGATCACCTCGTCGGCCGCCCGCAGCAGGCGCTTCACAATGCTGAACTGCTTACCCGCCCGCGGCTCGTCGATCAGCTTGAGGCCGAACCGATCGGGGATGAACGGGAGGGTGTGCAGCGCCCACCGCTTGAGGGCCGGGTCGTAGTCCTCCGGCTCCTGGAGGGTGGCCAGGTGGCCGAGCGCCCACGTCACCTGGTGGCCGGCCCCTTCCAGGTAGCCGTCCTGGCGGGAGGTCGCGCCGAGGACGGCGGCGATCTCGCGGGCGACGGACGGCTTCTCGGCGAGCACGACGCGCATGGGGTCTCGACATGGACGGGCGGCGGGTGCGGGGCGAATGACCGGTGTATGGTACTTGCGGGGCTGCGGCGGGAGAACCTCGGGGGCGGGCGGGTGCGCCCGTTGCGCGTCCGGTTTGACGAGCCTCACGACCAAGGACTTCGTGCCGCCGCCGGTGCAGTCGAGGGTCGATCGTGTCACCGGCCTCTCCACTCTCGGGCAGGGCCGAGACGTCGACCCGGTCACACGGTCGAATTGCACGTGGCAGACCGGCAACAGCCGGCCGTTCCAGCCGTGACGAGCGAAGGAACTGCCCGGACGCATGAGAGCGGAATACCCAGGAAACCCGAGTTGACCGTCCGACGGCTTCATGGCAGCCAGCGCTTCGAGCGCGACGGAAAAAAGAAGAAACCCGAGTTGACCCACCCACGGCTTCATGGCAGCCGGCGAGGTGAAGACGTCAAAAGAATGACGAAACGTGAGTTGACCGGCTGCCGGCCACATGAGGGCCGGCCATCCGAGCGGGACGGCAAAGCCAGGAGCCAGGAAACCCGAGTTGACCGACCGACGGTTTCATGGCAGCCGGCGCGGTGAGTAAGACAAAATACCACGAAACCCGAGTTGCACTCCCCACGGCGTCATGGCAGCCGGCGATCCGACTCGCGTTTCGGACTTTTTGGAGGAGGCGATCTGATCGAATGAACGCGGGCCGCCTGGTCGGGTCGGGATATGGTGGAGTTACCAGCAGCAACTCCCGAAAGCAGGCGACGTGCCGAAGGGGAAGGCGGTGTTCGCCAAGACGTGTGCGGCGTGTCACAAACTCGACGGCGTGGGGCACACGGTCGGCCCGGACCTGGCCGCCCTCGCCATCAAGTCGCCGGAGTACCTGCTCGCCGAAATCCTCGACCCGAGCCGCAATCTGGACAGCCGCTACCTGGAGTACGTCGTCCACACCACCGACGGCCGCACGCTGACCGGCCTGCTGGCGAGCGAGTCCGCCGCCGGGGTCACGCTGCGGCAGGCGGACGGCAAGGAAGTCACGGTGCTGCGGGCCGACCTCGACGGGTTCAAGACGTCCGGGAAGTCGCTCATGCCGGAAGGGTTGGAGAAGGACGTTTCGCCCGCGGCGCTGGCCGATCTGATCGCCTACCTGACGCACGCGCAAGCGCCGCCGAAGAAGCTACCGGGCAACACGCCGGTGGTCGTCAGGCCCACCGACGGCCGGCTGACACTGCCGGCGTCCGCCGCCGAGATCCGCGGCGGCGACATCACCTACGAGGCCGAGAACGGCAACATCGGCTACTGGCATGGGGCGAAGGACCCCGCCGCGTGGCGGGTGGTGCTGCCGGCGGCCGGCGAGTTCGACGTGTACCTCGACTTCGCCTGTGCCGACTTCTGCGCCGGCAACCCGATCGCGTTCGACGGCGGCGACCCGGTCATCCGCAGCAAGGTGATCGGCACCGGCGGGTGGGCGCAGTACCGGCTCATGCGGATGGGCACGTTCAAGTTGCCGGCCGGCGAGAGCACGCTTGTGATGCGGCCGGACACCGACGCGGTGAAGGGGGCGCTCATCGACCTCCGCACCGTGCTACTGGTGCCGAAGGGGCAGAAGCCCGACACGATCGAAGTGAAGCCGAAGCCGTCCGAACCCGCGTCGGACAAGCCGGCCGACCTCGCCAAGTACCTGCTCGACGCGAGCAAGCCGGCGGCGGACCGGCAGGCGGCGGTGGCAAAGCACCTCGACAAGGCCGCGGCGATCCTCAAGGAGATGGCCGCCACGCTGCCGCCCGACAAGGAGGGGTACGTCACCTCGTGGATGTGGCGGGTGGCGATCGCCAGCGGCAAGCGGAACAACGCCGACGAACTGAAGGCGATTCTGGGCGTGGCTCTGCCGAAGAAGGGGGAGAAGCTCCGCGACTGGCAGGCGGTGGTGATCGGCGGCGGGGTGGTGAACGGCATCAGCCTGAACGACGCCTGGCCCGGCCCCCGGTTGGTCGAGTTGATCGGCAAAGACTCAGGGCTGTCGGAACGCTGGAACGCGACGCTCGAAGCGGCGGTGACGATGGCCGACGACAAAGCCACCCGCACCGCCGTGCGGTACGACGCCCTGCGGCTCATCCCGTTGCGGGGGTGGAAGGCGAGCGGCGAGCAACTGACGAAATACCTGGCGAAGGGCACCGACGCCGAGCTTCAAATGGGTGCGGTCAGCGGGCTGGTGGATGTGGACGCCCCGGAAGCGACAGCCGCACTTGTGGGGGCGCTGAGCCATCTCACCGGCAGCAACCGCGAGCTGGCGCTGAAAGGACTACTGCGCTCATCCGAGCGGGCGTTGGCGTTGCTCGATGCGGTCGAGAAGGGCAGCGTGAAGAAGGAGGCGCTGGGTGACGCGACGACGAAGGCGCTGCTGGCGTCGACGTCGGCGAAGGTGAAGGAGCAAGCGGATAAGGTGCTTCGTTAGCCCGACGCGAGATCGAGGGGCGAACCACCCTTCCGAACCGGTGGTTCGCCCCACGATCTCGCGTCGGGCGAACCCAACTCCGCCACCACCACTGCGTGAACGTCCAGCCGCGGGACGTTCACGCTCACCCCGCCGGGCACCTTCGTTCCGGTCAACTCCGTGCCACCCGGTTCGAGGTGGAACCGCGTCACAGCGTACCCGCTGAACGTCACCGCGATGTCGTGAATCGGAATCGTCTCCTCGCGGAGCGGCACCTCTTCGGCCGGCAGCCCGTACCCCGCGGTGGTGTTGATGTTGTTGAACAGGTGAACCAGCAGCCGCTCGCCTACCTTCAACCACCTCCGCCACCAGTCACGTTTGCGGGCCTAGAAAAAAGCCGCCGCCGGCCGACTGAGGCTTCACTACCTGGACGAGTGCGGGTTCTCGCCGTCGCTGCCGACCGGGTACTCGTGGTGCCTGCCGAAGCAGCGGAAGCGGGTGAAGTACGTGTCCCCGCAGGGGCGGCGGGTGAACGCCCTGGCCACGTATGAGCCGTTCGCCCCCACCCCCCGGCTGGACGCCATGCCGTTCGAGCGGACCCTCACCAGGGACGACCTGCTGGCCTACCTGCGGGAACGGCTGCCGGCGGCCGAGGTGCCGCGAGTGGTGGTGCTGGGCAACGCCGGCATGCACACCAGCAAGGCGCTGAAGGCGGCCCGGTTGGGACTGGCGAAGCTGGGCGTCTACCTGTACTACCTGCCCGCGTACTCGCCGCTGTTGAACCGGATCGAGCCGGTGTTCAAGTGGGTGAGGCACCACGACCCCACCCGCAGTTTCACGAGCAAGGCCGAACTCCGGGTGGCCGTCGAAGCGGGGTTCAACGGCTACCGTCGGCGGCTACGGCCGAAACGTGACAACCAACCGCGGCCCACTGCTTAGAACAACTCTTTCACCGGGGCTCCCGTCGGGAGCATTTTCATCGGGCGGCCCTGTGCGACGAATTCCGCATGGGGGTCGAGTCCCAACGCGTGATAGACCGTGGCCACGAAGTCGGCGACGGACACGGGGTGTTCTTTCGGCACGGCTCCGAGACGATCGCTGGCACCGATCACCTGTCCCGTCTTCACCCCGCCCCCGCCCATCGTGAGACTGAAGCAGTTCGACCAGTGGTCGCGGCCGGGGCCCTGTTTGTCCTTGTTCAGCTTCGGCGTGCGCCCGAACTCACCGGCCGTGATGACGAGCGTGGTGTCGAGCAACCCGCGGTCAGACAGGTCGTTCAATAGGGCGGAATAGCACTGGTCGTAAATCGGCAACTGCTTGTCGAGGTGCCCGAAGATCCCCCAGTGGTGGTCCCAGGCGTAGATCCCGGTGTCCACGTACCCCTGGATCGTCACGAACCGCACGCCGGCCTCGATCAGCCGGCGGGCCAGGAGCATCCCCTGACCGACCCGGTTGCGGCCGTACGTGTCGCGGACCTTGGCCGGTTCCCGCGACAGGTCGAACGCCTCCTTGGCCTTCGGCGAGGTCGCCAGTTGAAAGGCGTGTTCGGCGAACGTGTCCCGCGCCTGAGCAGACCCCGGCGCACTTTCTCGCTCGGCCTGGTAACGATCCAGTGAGCGGAGCAGCGTCTTGCGCCCGGCGAGTCGGCTCACATCGACATCGGGGGCCGGCTCGAATTCCCGCACCGCGAAGGTCGGCGAATTCGGATCCTGGGTGAGCACGTACGGGTCGTACTGGCGACCCAGGAACCCGCCGAACCCGGGGGCAGTGTGGGCGGGGTGCTTCATGTTCCCCATATGCACGAACGGGAGGAACCGAGAGTCCAGATTCTGCTGCATGCTGAGGACCGCACCGATGCCTGGGGCCTGGAGGTTCTTGTCGACCGGGCTGCCGCACATCAGGTGGACGTCGCCTTCGCCGTGATCGACGGGTTTGACGGTGTACATCGAGCGAATCAGGGAGAACTTGTCGGCGCAGGCGCGGAGCTTCGGCAACTGGTCACTCAACTGCAATCCGGTCAGGTTCGTCGCCGCGGGGGAGTACTTCCCGCGGACGTCGTCCGGCGCGTCCGGCTTCATGTCGAACATGTCGATGTGACTGGCACCGCCCTGAAGGAACAGGAAGATGACGTTGATCTGCTTCTTGCCGCGACTCCTCGACTCGTTCGCCAGGACTCGTGGCAACGACAGCCCCAGCGGGGAGAGCACTCCGAGGGAGAGGCCCCCGAGTGTGAAAAAGTCCCGACGGCTGACGGGGCGCGAGGCCATGCTCATAAATGTCCACCGCTGGAGGTGCGTGCGTTTCGACAACCCGGGTATCGGCGTGCCCGCCGGTTGCTACTTCTGTTTCTTCCGTAACGCCACCATCTCCGCCGCCAGCGCGTCGCCGAGGCGGACGAAGAACTTGCCGCTGCCCATGTAGTGGTAAGGGCGGTCGCTGCCGATCTGCGAGAACTCGATCGGCTTCTTGCTCCACGTCCCGTCCTTCCACATCGCCAAAGCGTCGAGCGCGTAGAACGGGTAACTCTCGACGCTCGCGACGGTGCCCTTGAATTCGGGTGCCTCGGCCGCGGCGCGCTGACCGAGGGATACCGGGTTCTTGTCCACCTCCTCTTTGGTCGCGCCGGTCCCGAGTACGCCGATGACGAACGGCATGTTCGGCACCTGGTATTCTTTCCGCACGTCCTTCACGAAGGCGATCATGTTCGCCTTGTAGTTGCCGTGGAAGGCCGGATCGAACTGGTCGTTGAAGCCCTGGAACCAGACGAACCCGGCGATCTCGTAACCGGCCGTGGCGTCGTAATCGGGGTGGTGCTTCTTCAGGTCCTTGAGCACGTCTCGCACAGCCTCGTTCATCATCCGGTAGTTCAGGCCGGCGTTCTCTTTGATTTTCGTCGCGTCCTTCCCGTCGGCTTGCGCCTTGCTCAACTCGTACGGACCGGCAGAAGGCGGACGGAAATCGTAGTGGAGGGATTTGCCGCCCCAGGAGGTCTTGATCAGCAGAATCGGCGCGTCGGTCTTCTGCTCGAGGGAGAGGCCGAACCCGAGTTCCGGGCCGATTTTCTCGGGGCTGGCACCGTATCCCATGGTGAGCGGCCCCGACCGCTTGTGCCCGTCGGCGATGGACGTGATGTAAACCCGTTTGGAGACGGTGAACGCGTCCTTGATCTTCTTGGCCATGGCATCGACCTTCGCCTGGAGTTCCTTCAACTCCGCTTGCGCCGCCGCGATCTTGTCGTCGCCGACGATCTTCTTGCCGCGCAAGTCGCCGTCGAGTGCGTCGCGCTTGACGCGAAGTTCGATCATGTCCTTCGTATCTTCCGGGGCAATCGCGCCGTCCTTGAAGATCAACTTCGCGAGCTGTTTGACGCCGGGTTCCTCGGCCGTCAGCAGGGCCGGAATGGTTGGGTATTGGGCGTGGCCGACCATGTTCGACTGGCCGGCCATGATGTAAACTTGGAGCTTCTTTTTGGCCGGTTCGGCCGCTCGACACGGTTCCGCACCGAGCGGTAACAGCAGCGCGACACACGTTGAAACCAGCAGCGCTATCGACATGATGACGGACTCCCGTGCCGACTACCGCCAGCTGACAGCAAGCGGAGTGACCGTATCGACCTCGGCACAGTCTCGGTGAGTTCGAGTCCTCCGTCAACTACCATCTGTCCAACCTGACGACCCTGTGAATAATGTCCGTTGTCGGAGTCGCCCGACTGAACTCGATCACCTGAAATACCATGCCGGCAAGCGGATCGAAAGCCCCTACACGTTGCAGACGAATCACCTCCGGGCATTCTGGCCATGCCCTGGGTGGTGATTCGGCCTTGTGTGCGGAAGGTGCGGTCGTGGTCTTCGGGGACATTCGCATCGACGCCGAAGGGCAGGTCCGGTACGACGCCCGCGAGCAGCGGTTCGCGAACCCACCTGCCGCGGCGGAAGGGGGCGTTCTCGGTGCAGGTCGCCCCAATCATCTGGTAGCGATGCTGTACAGGTCGAACCGGCCGTCGCGCTCGCCGACGAAGACCAGTGTGCGGCCGTCGGGGTGCCAAGTCGGGTAGTCGGCCCGCTCGAACCCGTCGGTCAGCCGCACCAGCCCGGTGCCGTCGAGATTGACACCGTGGATCTCGTACTTGCCGTCCGCGTTCCAAGTGAACGCGAGCCGCTTCCCGTCCGGCGACCAGCACGGCCGAGCCTGCATCCCGTTCAACTTCACCACCCGCTTCACGTCGGTGCCGTCGGCGGACATGACGTACAGGTCGAACTCCCCGTCGCGGCTGGAGCAGAAGGCGATGCGGGAGCCGTCCGGGGAGTACGCCGGCCAGTTGTTGATCCCGCCGGTGGTGAGCGTCTTGCGGTCCTTGCCGTCCCGCCCGACAGACACGATCTCCTGCCCGGCGGCGGCGGGAATGGCGAAGCCGACACGGTCGCCCTTCGGGTGGAAGCTCGGCCGGCGGACGGCGGCGAACCCGCCGCCGGGGTCGAACACGGAATCCTTGCCGGTGGCCGTGTCGCGGATGACCAGCTTCATGTTCAGGTTGCCGCGGCTCTGGACGAAGGCGGAGTGCGACCCGTCGGTGGTGAACGTCGCCTCGAACTCGTTCGTAGTCGCGTCCGGGTGCAGGGGCGACGGCTTCTTCTCCCCTGCTTTCAGCCGCATCAAGCGCATCTGGATCGGCGATTCGAGCAGGGTGTAGACGAGGTCGCCCCCCGGCAGGTAGAGCGGGTCTTGCTTGAGGGTGCCGTCCGTCGTCAGGCGTATCGGTTTAGAAAAGCTCATGGATGACCCTCGTGCCGGGGAGCACCCGCAGTTCCGCCCGCGCCTGGCTGTCCACCCCGGCCAGTTGCAGGATGGTCGCGCCGACCATGCCGGGGGTGATCGCCTCGGTCAACGGGGCGCTGCCGGTGGCGTCGCTGTCGCCGATCACCGCGCCGCCCCGTACCCCACATCCGGCCCACATCGAGAAGTAGCACTGCGGCCAGTGGTCGCGGCTCGCCTGCCCGTTGATCCGCGGCGTCCGCCCGAACTCGCCCATCGCCACCACCAGGGTGCGGTCGAGCATCCCCCGGTTTTTCAGGTCGTCGAGCAGGGCGGCGTACACCCGGTCGAAGATGGGGCCGTGCCGGTCGGGGAGCAGGTCGAAGTTGAACACGTGCGTGTCCCAGCCGAAATCGCAGTTCGGCGTCATCGCCTCGACGTACTGGCTCCAGTTCACCTGCACGTAGGGCACTCCGGCCTGCACCAGCCGGCGGGCGAGCAGGCACGACTGGCCGAACGAGGTCTGGCCGTACGCCTCCCGCGCGGCCGGTTTCTCCCGCGACAGGTCGAGCGCGGCCCGCGCCTCCGGGGTGGTGAGCAGGGAGTAGGCCCGCTTCTGGGTGGCGTCCCACCGGTCGAACGCCGGCTGGTCGGCGGCGCGGTTCAGGCGGTCGAGGCCGCCGAGCAGCTTGCGGCGGTCGTCGAGGGCGGCGGGGGAGATGCCGTCAAGCAGTTTGAGGGCCGGGATGTCGGTCTCGCCGGTGTCCGAACAGCCGACGAGCAGCGGGTCGTAGTTCCGCCCCCAGGTGCCGCCGCCGAACCCCCGCACCGGTCCGACCACATCCCGCGGGTTGCCCCGGCCGATGGCCATGAACGACGGCAACTCCTTCTCGCCCCGGTGCCGGGCGACAACAGAGCCGAAGTTCGGCACCTCGGCCGTCTTCCCCTCGAGCATTCCGGTCAGCCCGATTGACCCCGCCTTCAGGTGGTCGCCATCGGCGTTCACCATCGACCGGATGAGGGCGAACTGGTCCGACCGGGCGGCGGTCTTCGGGAACAGTTCGGTGAACCGGACGCCCGGCGTCTTGGTCTGAATGGTGCCGAACGGCCCGCGGATCTCGGCCGCCGCCTTCGGCTTCGGATCGAACGTGTCCAGGTGGCTCGGCGCGCCCCACAGCCAGAGGAGGATGACCGACGCCGGCTTCGTGGACGGCGGCTCGGCCGCACCCGCCCGCAGGCCGAGGGCGGCCGGGGCGAGAGCACCGGCGGCGAGGAACGCCCGCCGCGACACCCCGCCGTGCAGGGCGGCACGAAAACTGCCGACTTCGAGCATAGTTCACCTCGGGTGCGGTGTGCGGGGCTGACTCCGACTCACCGCCCGTCCTTGTACTGCCTCATGTCGGCCGACCCCGCGGCCTGGTCACCTCGGACACGGCGGCGGAGATGCGGACGACCCACCCGCCGACCCTACCCTCGGCCGGCCCGCAGCGACCGGGGCCATTCCACGGCGGCTCACTTCTTCGGAACGGGTGGCACCTCTTTCGGCAGGTGCTTGGAGAGCTTCTCGATCACCGGTTTGTGTTCCGGCTTCTCGGCGAGGTTGACAGTTTCGGCGGGGTCGTTTTTCTCATCGTACAGTTCCGTGGCAGCGACCGTGCCGTCCTTGCGGCTCCTCCATACGACCAGCCGCCACCTCTCGTCGCGGATGCTGTACCCCATCACCGGACCGCCCGCATCTTTTCCGGCGGACCGCGGATACTGGCTGATGGCCACCCCCTTCCCCGACGCCTTCGGGTCTTCGAGTTGCGGCTTCAGACTCACCCCGTCAAGCCCGCCCGGGATCGGCAGCCCGCACACGTCGGCCAGCGTCGGGTAGACGTCGACGAACTCGACGGGGGCGTCACACTTCTGCCCGGCCGTCTTCTGCTTCGGCACGCTCACCAGCAACGGAGCCCGAGTGGCCAGCTCGTAGTTGGTGTGCTTGTGCCACAGCCCGTGGTCGCCGAGTTGCCAGCCGTGGTCGCCCCACAGCACGACCACCGTGTTGTCGGCCAACCCCTCCTTGTCGAGCGCGTCCAGCAGACGACCGACATGGGCGTCGGTGTAGCTGACGCACGCGTAGTAGCCGTGGCGGAGGGTCTTGGCGAAGTCCGCCGGGATCGGGTTGTCCTTGGGCACGTCCCGGTAGTTGTGCAGTTCGCCGTTCACGTGCCCGGCGAACGCCGGCGCGCCCTGTGGCATCTTGTCGGTGGCGGGTGCGGGAATCTTGCTCGCGTCGTACAGGTCCCAGTACCTTTTCGGCGCGACAAACGGCAGGTGTGGCTTCAGGAAACCGACCGCCAGGAAGAACGGCTTCTCCTTCCCTTTCAACTCCTTCAACCGCTTCACCGCCTCGGCGGCGGTGAACCCGTCGGGCAACTCGTCGTCGGCCTTCGCGCTCGCTTCGAAGGCCGGGCCTTTGCCGTCCTCGGCTTTCGCGTCCACGCCGGGGCCATACTTCTTGACGACTCGTTTCGTCCAGTCCGTCGGGTCGGTGTCCACCGTCTGCCCGTTCGGGTACCAGTGCGGCTCACTCCACGACCTGCCGTCCTCGAACCCGCGGTGAAACACCTTGCTGAGCGCCGCCGTGTGGTACCCGTTCGCCTTGAAGTGCTGCGGCAGCGTCACGGCGTCCGGCAGCGCGGTGCGGAAGTGTGTTTCAAGGTCCCACACCTTGGTCGCGTCCGGCCGCCTGCCGGTCAGGAGCGAACTCCGCGACGGGCTGCACACCGCCTGTTGACAGAAGGCGCGGGTGAAGGTCATGCCCCGTGCGGCCAGCCGATCCAGGTTCGGCGTCTTTACCACCGTGTTGCCGTAGCAGCCCATCTCCGGGCGAAGGTCATCGACCGCGATGAACAGGACGTTCGGCTTGGCCGCGGCGGGCTTCGCGGGCGGCTGGGGCTTCGCCGGTTCGGGGTCCTTCTTCTTGTTCGCGTGCCGGCCGGTCCCGTCGCCGGTGTCGAGGATCCCGCCCGCCGGGTTCAGCTTGTCGAGCGCGGCCTGGAGGCGCGTCCGGGCCGCCTTGGCGGCGTCGTCGGCCTTGTCCGCGGGGACGGGTTTCTCCTCGAACGGCGCGGCGGACATGTCGAACAGTTCGCCGGCTTGGTTCAGCTTCCAGCCGGACTCGCGGACGTACCACATGCGAGCCAGTTCGATGAACACCCAGTCCCGCGGCGTGCCCTTCTCGCCCCGCACTTGCGGGGAGAAACTGCGGCCGTCGATCACCGTCTTCTCCGGCAGTTTCGCGCCGGCCAGTTCGGCGATCGTCGGGAGGAAGTCGCTGGCCGGCGAGAAAGGGACGATGCTCGAAGGGGGTGCCCGTGTCCCGCTCGTCGTCAACTGGCCGGGCGTCACGCCGGCGGGCAAAG
>JANNVG010000944.1:0-2822 GCA_031414395.1 Fimbriiglobus sp. | reverse complement strand
GAAGCAAGCCGCGTTCTTGGAGCAAGCGTGCGCGGGCAACGCAAAGTTACGCCAAAACATCGTCTCGCTTCTCTCTGCGTACCATTCGGGCCAGTTCCTCGAATCCCCCGCCCAGGCCATGACGGCCGACGCGAAGTCGTTCGATTCGCTCGGCTCCATGATCGGCCCTTACAAGCTGATGGAGCAAATCGGCGAAGGCGGCATGGGCCTCGTTTTCATCGCGGAGCAGACTCGGCCCGTTCGCCGCAAAGTCGCCCTCAAGCTGATCAAGCCCGGCATGGACACCCGCCAGGTCATCGCCCGCTTCGAAGCCGAACGGCAAGCCCTGGCCCTGATGAATCATCCCAACATCGCCAAAGTCTTCGACGGCGGCGAAACCCCCAGCGGCCGGCCCTACTTCGTCATGGAACTCGTCCGCGGCGTCCCGATCACCGAATACTGCGACCAAAACCGGCTCACGCCCCGCGCCCGTCTCGAACTCTTTGGCCAAGTCTGCGCCGCCGTTCAACACGCTCACCAAAAGGGCGTCATCCACCGCGACATCAAGCCGTCGAACGTCATGGTGGCGCTGTACGACGGGAAGCCAGTCCCGAAGGTGATCGACTTCGGCGTGGCCAAAGCCACGGGGCAGGCGCTCACCGACAAGACCCTGGTGACGGGGTTCGGGGCGGTCGTCGGGACGCCGGCGTACATGGCCCCGGAGCAGGCCGAACTGAACCAACTGGACGTGGACACGCGGGCCGATGTGTACGCCCTCGGCGTCCTGCTGTACGAACTGCTCACCGGCAGCACGCCGCTCACCCGGCAGCGGCTCGGGAAGGCCGCGCTGCTGGAAATCCTGCGGCTCGTGCGGGAGGAAGAACCGCCCCTGCCGAGTACCCGCCTGAGTACCGCCGACGCCCTCCCGTCGATCGCGGCGAACCGCGGGACCGAACCGCGGCGGCTGGCGGCGCTGCTCCGCGGGGAACTCGACTGGGTGGTCATGAAGGCGCTCGACAAGGACCGGACGCGGCGGTACGAGACGGTGAACGCCCTGGCGCGGGACGTGGAGCGGTACCTGGCGGACGAGTCGGTCGAGGCCGGCCGCCCGACGGCCGGCTACCGGCTCCGGAAGTTCGCCCGCCGGCACCGCCGCCCGCTCCTCCTGGCGGCGGCGGCGGCGGCCGTCCTGGTGGCGGCCACGGCGGTGAGCCTGCACCTGGCGATGCGCGCGACCGCCGAGCGGAACGAGAAGGAAATCTTCTTGCAGCAGGTGAAACAGGAGCAGGAGAAGACGGCCGCCGCCCTGACCGCCGCGCGCGACGAACTGGCCAGCCGCCGGGCGGTGCAGGACTTCTACCAGCGGAAGGTGTTCGCGGCCGCCCGGCCGAAGGACCAGCGCGGCGGGCTGGGGAAGGACGTGACGCTGCGGCAGGCCATCGACGCCGCCACCCCGGACATCGCGGCGGCGTTCAAAGACCGGCCGGCGGTGGAGGCGGCGGTCCGGTCGGCCCTGGCGGAGACTTACTTCCACCTGGGCGACCCCGCCCGGCACATCGAGCAGGCCGAGAAGGCGCACCAATTGACGGCCGCCGTCCACGGCCCGAAACACCGCGACACCCTTACCGCCGCCCGCCGGCTGGCGACGGCCTACCGATCCGACCGCAAGGACAAGGAGGCGTTGCGGATTAACGAGGAAGTGGCCCGGCTGTCGCGGGAAGTCCTCGGCCCCGACGACCCGGACACCCTGATGGCCGAGAAGAACCTGGCCGTCGCGTACTTCCGCACGAACCAGAAAGAAGCGGCCGTCAAGTTGAACGCCGAGTTGCTCCCGCGGGTGCGGGCCGTATTCGGGCCGGACGACGACGAGACGCTCGGCCTGATGAGCAACCTGGCCGCCGGGTACCGGGCCGTGGGCCAGCGCGACGCCGCGCACCGGCTGACACAGGAGGTTCTGGACGCCCGCCTGCTCCGGCACCCCCCGACGCACCAGGACGTGCTGGTCAGCATGAGCAACCTGGCCGCCTCGCACGCCGCCGAGGGCCGGCTGGACGCCGCCCTGGAACTCAACCGGGAGGTGCTGCGGCTCCGCCGGACGCTCCTCGACGCGGACCACCCGGACGTGATCCTCAGCGTGTTCAACCTGGGCGTCATGTTGAAGATGGCCGGCAAGCCGAAGGAAGCGGTGGAGTGTCAGAAAGAGTGCGTGCGGCTGTCGGCGGGGAAGCACGGCGCGGACAACCAGGAAACACTGGAGTGCGTCCTAGAACTGGCCGTCACGTACCTCCACGCCGGCCAGCCGACGGAGGCGCGGACGCGGTACGCCGAGTACCTGGCCGGCCGGCGGAAGCAGCCCGCCAGCGCCCTGCTCCGGCTGGCCTCCGACCTGGCCGAGGTCGGCGGGGCGTACCTCCGGTTCGGTCAGCACGCCGACGCCGAACCGCTCCTGCGGGAGTGCGCCGACATCCGGGGGAGTCGGGAACCGAACGCCGCGACGACCCACCACGCCCGCGTCCTGCACGGGCTGGCGCTGGTCGGCGTGGGAAAGCCCGAAGACGGAAAGCCACTGTTGCGGGCCGGGTATTTCGGACTCCGTGACTTCGCGGGCACGCTGCCGAAGTCGGTTTTGTCCGGTCTGCCCGACGCGGCGGACGCGCTACTGCGGCTGGCGACCGCGTCGGGGGACGCGGCCGAAATCGACGTGTGGCGGAAGGAGCGGAACAAGTACCCGCCCGAGCCGGCCCCGGCCCCGCGCGCCAAGTGAGCGGGCGGTTGGCCATCACCCTCTTGGCTGCCGGCTTGCGGCTCTGGGCTTCACCTCCCCCCCACCGCTTCGTGGGGGG
>JANNVG010000943.1:0-3360 GCA_031414395.1 Fimbriiglobus sp. | reverse complement strand
GGGGGGCGATGGCCCGGGGCGCCCCGCGGGGCTTCCCCCGCGGGGTGTGCCCCCCCCCCGGGCGGCTACCCCCGCTCGGCTCGCCCTGCGGCTCACGGCAGGTTGACCACCTCGCCGCCGGCGCGGGTGGACATCCGCTGGTACATCAGGCGGTCGATGCTCTGCGGCAGGAACCGCACGCTGCCGTCGGCCAGGGCGAAGTTGGCCCCGCTCGTGTGCCGGCTGCGGAAGCCCATCACCCGCGGCCAGTTGCCCGCCAGCGACCCCGGCGGCGCGGGGAAGAAGTTGATGGGGGCGTGCGTGCTGCAGTAGTCGCCGTTCGAGTAGTAGGCGGCGCTGTGGTTGTTCTCGCTCGGCACGTCCTCGCCCACCATGAGCGTGTTGCTGGTGCCGTCGGTGATGCCCACCAGGGTGATGCGGACCGGCCGGCTGTTGCGGAAGAAGAGGCCGGTGTTGTTGATCGTGTTGTGCCCGTCCACCGTGCCGGACGGGCTGTCCGGCCAGCCGTTGCCCATGTTCGTGTGCCCGATCACGCCCTTATAGCTGGTGACGGCTACCCGGATCCCGCCCCACTGGGCCTGCCCGGTGGAGGTCCGCTCGGACGTGTCCGACGGGCAGGCGAGCGCCGGCAACACGGTGCCCATCTGCGGCTGGCACAGCATCAGCCCGCCGCCGCTGAACATGTCGCCGACGCGGGACGGCTCGAACGTGCGGAACAGGTTGTCCTGCTCCAGGAACGGCAGGGTCTCGAGGATCCACCCGCGGCCGGTGCGGGGGGTCGGCCCGCCCTCGTTCCACGGCGACGTGCCGGCGGGGATCATCCCGAACTGGTCGTGGTGGTTGTGGACGCCGAGGGCCAGTTGCTTCAGATTGTTGGAGCACTTCATGCGGGCGGCGGCCTCCCGCACCTTCTGCACGGCCGGCAGCAGCAGGCCGATCAGGATGGCGATGATGGCGATGACGACGAGCAGCTCGATCAGGGTGAAGGCGCCGCGGCGCGACAGGCGTGGCATGGTCGGACTCCGGGGGAATGAGAAGAAGAGGAACCACCCGAACGACGATCCCGATGAACGGGTTGACTGTAACGCGCCCGCTCCGGGCACGCAAGCGCCTCGCGCCTCAAATGAAGTTCGGCTCGGCGTCCAGTTCCGGCCGGGCGAAGTGGTACACTCCAGCAACCCACACCAGTGCCCACCATGTATCGCACGCACTCCCTCCTGCCTCCGTCCGGCGGATTCCCAATTCCGACCGCTTGGGCGGTTCATGCCACACACACGCGGTTGTACCACGGTTGCCTGTCGAGCCACGCCTCGGCGATCCGGTTGACCACGGTGAACCCACGGCTCGGCAACCCGGACACCGACTTCGGACGCGGCTTCTACACCACCACCGACCGCAATCAGGCGGGGCAGTGGGCACACAAGGTGTATGCTCGAAACTACTTTCCGGCGGGCAACCCGACCGACCCGCCGGTCGTACTCGAGTTCCGCGTGCCCCTCGACGCTCTGGCCGGGTTGGAGTGGTTGAGCTTCGCCCGAGGGGATCCGGACCACGAGCCGTTCTGGAGCTTCGTCCGGCACTGCCGTTCGAGTCGCCGGGCGACGGCGGCCAGCCCGCCGCTGGTTCGCACCCACCTGCGGCCCGGCACCACCCCCGCCGGCGGGTGGTATGATGTGGTGAGTGGCCCCGTCGTCGGGTGGAACCCGCCACCCGGTGGCGGGCGACCGATTGCCAACGACCGATGGGTGATCGGGTCGGTGGTGCCGGGGCCGCACTCGCCTCACGGGTTCGGGTACGACCAGTTCAGTTTCCACACGGACGAAGGGGTGGGTGTGCTGAACGACGTGATCAAGAAGGGCGCACCCGAGTTCGTCACCCACACCCTCACCCCGCTGTTCTGACCGGAGGCCGGCCCGTGACCCCTAACCACTTGAGTGCGTACTGGCAGGCGGTGGAGCAGGAACTCATCGACGCGCACTCCGTCGATCCGCACACGGCCGCGACGACGGTCGGCGAACTGGCCGCGAAGTTGGTGGCCGCCGGCCCGACGGTGTTGAACGACGAGCCGGCGGAGGTGGCGGAGTGGTTGGCCGAGCGGATGCGCGTTCGCACTGCCCCCGCCAACCCGACGACGTGCCGCACGGCCGGCAGTTGACGCGTCAAATGAAGTTCGGCTCGGCGTCCAGTTCCGGCGGGGCGAACTGGCCCACCTTCCACTTCTCCACCGCCAGGGCCGCCATCGCCGCGTTGTCCGTACACAGGCTCAGCGGCGGGATGACCAACTCGGCGTTCGCCGTTGCGCACGTCTCGGCCAACTTCGCCCGCAGCCGCTGGTTGGCGCTCACCCCGCCGCCCACCGCCAGCCGCGTCAGCCCGCTCTGCCGCAGCGCCTGCTTGCACTTCAGCGCCAGCGCGTCGACCACCGCCTCCTGAAAGCTGGCCGCCAGGTCGGCCCGCCTTTGGCCCGGCCCCGGCGGGGCGGGGGTGGCCACGTTCTGCCCGTGGCAGGCGTACAGCACGGCCGTTTTTAACCCGCTGAAGCTGAACTCCAGCCGGGCGTCGGCGGCGAACGCCCGCGGGAAGGCGAACGCCTTCGGGTCGCCGTTCAGCGCCTCCCGCTCGACCGCCGGCCCGCCGGGGAAGCCCAACCCCAGAATGGCCGCCACCTTGTCGAACGCCTCGCCGGCGGCGTCGTCGCGGGTGCCGCCCAGCAGGTCGAGTGACAACGCGGTGTCACACCGAAACAGGGCCGTGTGCCCGCCGCTCACCACCAGCCCGAGGCACGGGAAAATGTCTCTGCCGGCCGCGAGCCGGCAGGCGTAGATGTGGCTGGCCACGTGGTTGACCGCCACCAGCGGCACGCCGAGCGCGAGGGCGAGGGTCTTCGCGGCGGTCACGCCCACCAGCAGCGCGCCCACCAGCCCCGGCGTGTTGTGAACGGCCACGCACCCGATGTCCTTCAGTGTGATGCCGGCCGTCCGCACGGCCTCGTCAATGACCGGCAGCAGGTTCCGAAGGTGGGCGCGGCTGGCGATCTCGGGCACCACCCCGCCGAACCGCGTGTGCAGGGCGTGCTGCGACGCCACCACCGACGACAACACGGTCAGGTCGTCGGTGAACACCGCCGCGGCGGTCTCGTCGCACGACGTTTCGAGGGCGAGGAAGTGGGTCACACCTGCCGTCCTTGCAGCCGCGAAAGGGCACCGGGAATCGGACGACGGGGAGCAGAACAGCCGGGGGCGGCGGGGGCCCAATGAGGGCCCCGCGCCCCCACGGGCCCCAGGGGTGTAAACGGAACCCGGGGGGGTGATTGGGGCCCCCCGACAGGCTTGGGGCCCCCCCGGCCCCGGTGAGACCGGC
>JANNVG010000942.1:0-11001 GCA_031414395.1 Fimbriiglobus sp. | reverse complement strand
CTTCGAGCGGTACACGAACCGCGTCGGCGACCCGCCGGCTTACGCCTTCCTGGTGCCGAAGAGTCAAGTGGGCAGCGGGGGCAAGGAGCCGTGGTCGAAGGTGTCGCCGTCGCTGTGGATCACCGGCAACACCTACGTGCTGAAGTCGAAGGACGACGGCGCGCTGATGGTGCTCGACCCGTGGGACACGCGGATCGTGCCGCAAATTCAGAAGCTCCGCGAGGACGAGAAGCTCGGCGTGGTGGAGTTGGTGATGTTCAGCCACGCCCACTACGACCACTTCGACGGCCTCTACCCGCTGCCCGAGAATGGCAAGTGCAAGGTGTGGGCACAGGAGACCGTCGCCGAACCGATCCGCGACCCGTTCCGCTACCGCGCGCCGTTCCTCGACGCCCGGCCGATCCAGTTCGACAAGACGTTCAAAGACGGCGAGTCGGCCACGTGGCGGGAGTTCACGTTCAAGTTCCACCACCTGCCGGGGCAGACGCACTACACCAGCGGCATCGAAGTGACCATCGACGGCAAGCGGTGCCTGTTCACGGCCGACAACTTCTTCCACTTCACGCAGTACAGCGGGACGGGCGGGTGGATGGGGCTGAACCGCTCGTGGCCGTCGGTGTACGGCACGAGTGCGGCGAAGGTGTCGAAGATCGCGCCCGAGTGGGTGCTGGCCGAGCACGGCGGGCCATACGTGTTCAACGAGGAAGACTACCGCCGGCGGGCCGCGTGGGGCGAAGCGGCGGGCGAGGCGTGCGACGCGATTTGTGTGAGCGGCAACCACCGCCGAGACTGGAACCCGCACGCGGTGAGCGTCGAGCCGTGTCTGGTGAAGGCGAAGGCGGGGGGCGACGTGACGGCGAAGGTGTGGGCGGAGGCGAACATCGGCGGGGCGCGGGTGAAGCTGCGGGGCCGCGGGGTGGTGCCCGATCAGGAGTGGACGTTCCCCAACTCCGGTCAGCGGCAGTGGAAGGAGTGTGCGTTCACCCTGCCGGGCGGGTTGACGCCGGGGCGGTACGTGTTCGCCGTGTGCCCGACGGCCGGGCCGGGCGAGTTCGCCGACCCGTGGCTGGCCGTGGACGTGGAGTAATCTCGTTCCCACGCTCCGCGTGGGGACGCCGCCCTCGGCGCTCTGCGTCGGTTAGCAGGACGCGGAGCGTCCGAAAGATCGTTCCCACGCGGAGCGTGGGAACGAGTTGGGGTCAATAATCCGTCGTGCTCAGCTCATATGCCGCCGCCGCGAGTGTGACCGCGGCGAACCCGGCCGACGCCGCCACGCTTGCCTCCGGGTGGAACTGCTGCTTCGCCTTCAGCACGCTGATCTCGTCCGCACTGCTGAAGAACCCCTGTGCCCCCATCGCCTCGAAGAAAATCCCGCTCATGTCGAACGGCTTCGGCAGGAACCAGTAGCCCACTTCCAGCAGGGAGTGCGACAGGCCGCCCACGCCCGACACTGGGAACGCCGCGAGGTGGTGGTGGGTGTAGTTCATCGCCCAACTCAGCACCCAGAACAAGAGCGTGCCGAACGCCGCCGCCACCGTGCTGCGGGTGCAGACCGCGATGAACGCCGACACCGAGTAGAAGATGGCGAAGTTGACCACCAGCAGCGGCACCGCCAGCCAGTAGCTGGCCTCCCACACGTTTGTCGCCAGGCCCATTGCCAGCCAAGTGCCACCCACGAACAGCGTCGCCTGCACCGCCACGAACCCGACCACGCCGAGGTACTTGCCGAGCAAGATCGCCCACCGCGGGGCGGGCTTGGACAGCAGCACGGTGGCGGAGTGCGGTTCGAGGAACGTGGGCAGGAAGCCGGCCGTCCAGATGATGGCCAGCAGCACGCCGAGCGAGTCGGCCAGCACGCCGGCGATCCAGATCTGCACGAACCGCACCGCGTCCTCTTTCGTCTTCCCGATGGGCGACTTCACCGCCCCGAAGCCGAACGAGATTTCGCCGTCCTTGATCTGCACGCCGTCGTCCTTCACCTTCTGCTCGCCGCCCTCGTGATGCACCTGATCTTTCGGCAGGGTGTACAGCGGGTCGCCGGGGTAAACGGTCACGCCGCCGGTCACGCGGATGCTGGCGCAGAACACCGTACACAGCGCGGTCACGCCGAGCATCACCCAGAACAGCTTGGTGTGCAGCGACTGGCGGAAGGTGTCCCGCACCATCCAGCGAACGGTGCGAATGGCGTCCGGAAGCGAAATCACGACGCGGCCCCCAATGTCAGGCCGAAGGCCTGAAAGCAATCAGTTTGGACGCACGATCCGCCGCGGAGCGGCGGCAGATGTTAGCCAGGGGTGGAGCGAGCGGAACCCCTGGACCCAACCACCCATTTCATAATCCCCGGAGGGGCGGCAGAACGCACGCCTGTCGCCCCTCCGGGGCTTGTCCCAATTTTACCTGCGTTTCCAGGGGTTCCGTCGCTCGCCTTCGGCTCGCAGACTTCACCCCTGGCTAACAACTGCCGCCGCTCCGCGGCGGAGATTAGTCACCCACGTCACCCCGCCTTCGTGTACAACCCCCGCAGGGCAGCTTCCAGGTTCGCCTTGCCGGCGGTCAACTCGTTCAGCCGGCCGCGGTACACCACGCTGCCGCCCACCAGCACGGCCAGTTCGTCGCACAGCCCTTGTACCTCTTCGAGCACGTGCGACACCATCAGCACCGTCTTGCCCGCCTTCTTGAACTCGCCCACCACGTCGCGGAGCAGTTGCCGGCCGGTCAGGTCCAACCCCTCGGTCGGTTCGTCCAGAATCAGCAGGTCGGGTTCATTAATCAGCGCCTGGGCCAACCCGAGCCGTTGAACCATGCCCTTGCTGAACCGGCTGATCGGCTCGTGCCGGCGGTCGGCCAGCCCGACGCGCTCCAACAGTGCGTTCACCCGCGTGGGCAACTCTTCCGAACTCACCCCGCTCAACCCGCCGTAGAAAGTGAGCACTTCGCCCGCACTCAGGTAGCGGGGGAAGGCGTGGTTCTCGTGCATGTACCCGACTCGGCCAAGCGTGTGCCGGGCGCTCGCCGGCTCGCCCAGCCGCATCACACTCCCGCTCGTCGGGCGGGCCAACGACAGCAGCAGCTTCACGAGCGTGGTCTTCCCGGCCCGGTTCGGGCCGAGCAGCCCGAACACGCTGCCGCGGGGGACGGTGAGCGAAACGTCTTGCACGGCCGGCACTTTCGCCTTGGCGAACAGGCCGGTCTTGTAGGTCTTCCCCACACCCGTGAACTCGACGGCGGCGACCACGGCACTCCCTCCCGGCGGGCGATTCCGATTGTGAACAGCCGAACCATAGGTCACGCCGGAGCGGAAATGCGGACTGGGGCGAGAAAAATTGTGAGGGGGAATCGAGAACGCCACGGATGAACACGGAGGGCACGGATCAGAAAACAAAGATTCAAGACAGAACGTAAGGTGGCTGGCGGACCCCGGAAGCTCATTCCGGAATCATGAATTGTGTTTTGATCCGTGTTCTCCATGTTCATCCGTGGCCGCTTTTCTGCCCGTGGCCACCCCACCGCACCCCGCCGCCGGAAAATCCTTCCCAAGTGCCCTACCCGAAACGCCCCGTCAGGGTGAACAATAGCCGTGACGCGCATTCCAGCCGCCGTTCACTCTCCCATCGAGCATCCGAGGACGACCGCCCATGACCCCGCCTGCCGGTGCGACCGCCGAGCCGAAGGCCTCCCCCCCTCGCCACCACGCACCCGCCCAAGAAGTCGAATCCATCACCATCCGTTTCGCCGGCGACAGCGGCGACGGCATGCAGTTGGCCGGCACGCAGTTCACGAACACGTCCGCCCTCATCGGCAACGACATCGCCACCTTCCCGGACTTCCCGGCCGAGATCCGCGCGCCGGTGGGTACGCTGGCCGGCGTGTCCGGCTTCCAGGTGCATTTCAGCAGCCTGGAGGTTCACACCCCCGGCGACCTGCTCGACACCCTGGTGGTGATGAACCCGGCGGCGCTCAAGACGAACCTGCGGGACTTGCAGCCGGGCGGCATCCTGGTGGTCAACTCGGACTCGTTCGAGGACAACGACCTGAAGAAGGCGAAGTACACGTCCAACCCGCTTACCGACGGCAGCCTGGCCGGGTACAAGATCATCCGCGTGCCCATCTCCAAGCTGAACCGCGAGTCGGTGAAGGCGTCCGGCCTCAGCTCGCCGAAGGAGCAGGACCGCTGCAAGAACTTCTTCGCCCTGGGCCTCGTCTACTGGATGTACGAGCGGCCCCTCGAACCCACGCTCAAGTGGATCAAGGACAAGTTCGGCAAGAAGCCCGAGTTGATGCCGGTGATGGAGGCGAACACGCGGGCGCTGAAGGCCGGGTACAACTACGGCGAGACGGTGGAGGTGATGCCGGTCCAGTACAAGGTGGGGAAGGCGAAGATCACGCCGGGGCGGTATCGCAAGATCACCGGCAACGAGGCCATCGCCCTGGGGCTGGTGGCGGCGGCGACGAACGCCGGCCGGCCGCTCGTGTACAGCGGCTACCCCATCACCCCCGCCAGCAGCATCCTGGAGCAACTGGCCGACATGCGGCGGTGGGGCGTGAAGACGCTGCAAGCGGAGGACGAGATCGCCGCCTGCGGGGCGGCCATCGGGGCCAGCTTCGGTGGGGCCATCGGCGTGACCGGCACGAGCGGGCCGGGCATCTGCCTGAAGAGTGAGGCCATCGGGCTGGCGGTCATGACCGAACTGCCGCTCATCATCATCGACGTGCAGCGGGGCGGGCCGAGCACCGGGCTTCCGACGAAGACCGAACAGGCCGACCTGCTGCAAGCCATGTTCGGCCGCAACGGCGAAAGCCCGGTGTGCATCCTCGCCCCGCAGTCGCCCGTGGACTGCTTCGACATCGCGTACGAAGCGGTGCGGATCGCCACGCGGTTCATGTGCCCGGTGTTCCTGCTGAGCGACGGCTACCTGGCGAACGGGTCGGAGCCGTGGAAGATCCCGGACGTGGACACGCTGCCCAAGATCGAGATCACGAACGCCACCGAGCCGAACAGCGACGGCACGCTGTTCCACGAAGTCGCCGAGGGGCAGAAGGGGAAGTACCTGCCGTACAAGCGGGACCAGTACCTGAGCCGCCCGTGGGCCATCCCCGGCACGCCGGGCCTGGAACACCGCATCGGCGGCATCGAGAAACAGGACACGACCGGCAACATCAACTACGAGGCCGAGAACCACGAGCACATGGTTCACACCCGCTGGAAGAAGGTCGAGAACATCGCCGAGGTCATCCCGGAGTTGGAAGTGCACGGGCCGGCCGACGCCGAGCTGCTGGTGATCGGCTGGGGCGGCACCTACGGCAGCATCCGGGCGGCGGTGGAGCGGTGCCAGCGGCACGGGAAGAAGGTGGCCTACGCCCACCTGCGGTACCTGAACCCGATGCCGAAGAACACCGAGGCGGTGCTCAAGCGGTTTCAGAAGATCATGGTGCCGGAGCTGAACAGCGGGCAACTGTGCTGGCTGCTGCGGGCCAAGTACCTGGTGCCGGCCGAGGGGCTGAACAAGGTGCAGGGCAAGCCGTTCCTGGTGAGCGAGATCGAAGCCGCCATCGACGCGCGGGTTTGAAACTGTCCAGAATACATGGCACGCGGAGGACGCGGACAAGACGCGGATGAACACGGGTCAGAAATAATCGCTGTCTTCATCCGCGTGTTTCCGCGACCTTCCGCGTCCTCTGCGTTCCTCTGAATTCGATTCCCCTCTCATACCCCAATACACACCCATGGCCGCCACCGCCCTCCCCACCCTGTCCGCCAAAGAGTTGACCTCCGACCAGGAGGTCCGCTGGTGCCCCGGCTGCGGGGACTACAGCATCCTGGCCCAGATGAAGAAGGCCCTCGCCACCCCGAGCGTGAAGAAAGAGAACCTGGTGTTCGTGTCCGGCATCGGCTGCTCCAGCCGCTTCCCGTACTACATGAACACCTACGGCTTCCACACCATCCACGGGCGTGCCCCGGCGTTCGCCACCGGCCTGCGGCTGGCCAACCCCGACCTGCAAGTGTGGATGGTGACCGGCGACGGCGACGGCCTGAGCATCGGCGGCAACCACCTGATGCACGTGTTGCGGCGGAACGTGGACATCAAGATCCTGCTGTTCAACAACGAGATCTACGGACTCACGAAGGGGCAGTACTCGCCCACCAGCCGCATGGGGACGAAGACGAAGACCAGCCCGACCGGGTCGATGGAGACGCCCGCCCGCCCGCTCACCATCGCGCTGGCCGCCGAGGCCTCGTTCGTCGCCCGCACCATCGACGTGGACGTGCAGCACCTGACCGCCACCCTGCAGAAGGCCGCCGCCCACAAGGGCACGGCGTTCGTCGAGATCTACCAGAACTGCAAGATCTTCAACGACGGCGTGTTCGAGTACGCCACCGACAAGAGCGTGAAGGCGGACAACCTGCTCTACCTGGAGCACGGCAAGCCGCTCATCTTCGGCAAGAACCGCGACAAGGGGATTCGGCTGAACGGGCTTCGCCCGGAGGTGGTGAAGGTGGGCGTGGACTGCGGGCCGGACGACCTGCTCATCCACGACGAGACGCTGGTGGACCAGACGGTGGCGACGATGTACAGCCGGATGGTCGGGCCGGAGTTCCCGGAGGTGATGGGCCTGTACCGGAACGTCCGCCGCCCGTGCTACGAGGAGCTGCTCGGCAAGGCCATCGAGGCGGACGTGGCGAAGAAGGGGCGGGGCACCGTGGCCGACCTGTTCAAGGCCGAAGACATCTGGACGGTGGAGTAGCGCTGAAGGCGAACCCGGCCCGCAAGGGCCGCGGGTGCAAGCCACATTCACCCGCACCCGCGGCCGTTGCGGGCCGGGTTCGCCAGTACACCCCGGAGGGAATTGCGATGCCGTCCCCGTTCCCCGGCATGGACCCGTGGTTGGAAGCCCGCGGGCTGTTCCCGAGCGTCCACAGCGACTTGATCACTCGCCTGCGGCAGGCGATCAACGCCGTCCTGCCCGCGCAGTACATCGCCACCACCAACCGGCTGGTGTGGATCGACCCGGAGCAGAAGCGGGAACCGGACGTGGGCACCTTCGGCCCGGACGCCCGCCCGCCGGGGACCGTCTCCGGTGAACTGTTCGCCGACGCCGGCATGGTGGCGGTGCTGGCCGAGCGGCCGGCGGAAGAGTGGGAGTTGCCGTACCTGGAGATCGTGTCCGACGACGGCGACCGGCTGGTGACGGCCCTCGAAATCCTGAGCATGACGAACAAGATTCCGGGCGACACCGGCCGCACCGCCTACCGGGAGAAGCAGGAGGAGTTCCGCCTCGGCAACGTGAACGTGGTGGAGATCGACCTGCTCCGCGGCGGCACGCACACCACCGCCGCCCCGCACGGCCAGCTCCGCCGGGTGCTGCCGGGTTTCGACTACCACCTGTGTACCACCGTCGTCGGCCGCCCGCTTCGCCACTTCATCAAGCCGTTCCGCGTGTCCGACCCGCTTCCCCCGCTGGTCGTCCCGCTCGACCCCGGGGTCACCCCGGTGCGGATCGAACTTCAACCGCTCTTCGACCAACTGTACGACGCCGGGCGATTCCACCAGTTGGCCCGATACGCCACCCGCCAGCCGGACCCGCCGCTCACCCTCGAACAGCAGGCGTGGGCGGCCGGCCTCCTGGCCGGGCGGTGAGTGGTGCTGACGGACCACTCCCCACTCCTCACGCCAGCATCTTCTTCACCAACTCGCCGTGTACGTCGGTCAGGCGGAACTGCCGCCCCTGGAACTTGAACGTCAGCTTGGTGTGGTCGAAGCCGAGCAGGTGCAGCAGCGTGGCGTGCAGGTCGTGCACATGCACCTTGTCTTCGGCCACGTTGAACCCCAGGTCGTCGCTGCTGCCGATCGTCTGCCCGCCCTTGATGCCGCCGCCGGCGAACCACATGCTGAACACGTTCGGGTGGTGGTCGCGGCCGTCGTTGCCCCCTTGCACCATCGGCGTGCGGCCGAACTCCCCGCCCCACACCACCAGCGTGTCGTCGAGCATCCCGCGGGCCTTCAGGTCCGTAATCAGCGCCGCACACGCCTGGTCGGTGGCCTTGCAGTTCTTCTTCAGGCCGTTCACCAGGTCGCCGTGCTGGTCCCACGCCTCGTGATAAATCTGCACGAACCGCACCCCCTTCTCCACCAGCCGGCGGGCGAGCAGCACGCTGTTGGCGAACGTCGGCTTGCCCGGCTCGGCCCCGTACATCTCCAGCGTCTTCTTGTCCTCTTTCGTCAGGTCCATCAGTTCCGGGGCGACGGCCTGCATCCGCCCGGCCATCTCGTAGCTGGCGATGCGGGTGGCGATCTCCGGATCACCCGTGCCGTCGAGCTTCAACTTGTTCAACGACGTGATGGCGTCGAGCGTGTCCTTCTGCAAGTCGGCGTCGATGCCCTTCGGGTTGTTCAAATACAGCACCGGCTCGGCCCCCACGCGGAACGGCACGCCGGTGTACACGGTCGGCAGGAACCCGCTCCCCCAGCAGGCGTTCCCGCCGCTCGGCCCCTTCGTGCCGGTGCTGAACACCACGTAGCCCGGCAGGTCGTTGCTCTCGCTGCCCAGGCCGTACAGCGTCCACGCGCCGAACGCCGGCCGGCCGAATTGCATCGCCCCGCTGTTCATCATCAACTGCGCGGGGGCGTGGTTGAACGCATCGGTCGTCATGCTCCGCACGATGCAAATGTCGTCGGCGATCTTGGCCGTGTGCGGCAGCAACTCCGAGATCTCTGCCCCGCTCTGCCCGTGCTTGGCGAACTTGAACTTCGGCCCGAGCAGCTTGCTGTTCGGGTTGATGAACGCCGCCCGGTAGCCTTCGAGCAGCTTCGGCGGCGGGAGCGTGCCGTCGAGTTCCTTCAGCTTCGGCTTGTTGTCGAACAACTCCAGGTGGCTGGGGGCACCGGCCATGAACAAGTAGATGACCCGCTTGGCCTTCGGCTTGTGGTGCGGCTCCTTGGCGGCGAGCGGGTTGGTGCCGGTCTTGTCGGCGGCGTACCCGTCGGCGTGCATCAGGGCGGCGAGGGCGGCCGACCCGACGCCGACCCCGCACTGTTGCAGGAACCAGCGGCGGGCGACATCGGGCGGCAGGTGCGGGGTGAGCATGGGGGTTACTCAGGGGGTCAGCCGGCGTTGCCAGTGTCGGTCGTGTCGGCGGGCGTGGGTGATGGCAATCACGCGGATGTCGTTCCCGCTGATGTAGTAGATCACCCGGTAGCGGTAGCGGGGGATGTAGTATTCCCGCACTTCGTACCCAGCGGGCGCGTTCGCCACCGGCGAGTACAGATGAGGCGATGCCTCGATCCGATCCATCGCTGTCTCGAGCGCCGAATCGATGCCGCCGACATGTCGGTACTGCCGACGGACGACGAACCAAGTCAGCGCCGCCGCCCAGTCGGCGTAGGCCGGCGGTAGGACGAGGAAGTTCACAGTTCGAACCCGTGCTGCTCGCGGAGGATCTTCCGGACCTGTTCTTTCGCCTGTTCGCGGGTGAGGCCCACAACCCTGCCGGACTCGGCGTCCTCGATCCGTCGTTTCAACTCGGCCATCAACTCCTCCTCCGTCATCGTGTCCGGCGGCAGGTCGGCCGAGTCGATGATCTCGGACAACTCCTCCCGCTGTTCGGGGGTGAGAGCGTTCACCTGCTCGATCAACTCGGCCGACAGGCCGGTGCGGGTGATGGACGGTGTCATGGCAACTCCGGATTGGTCGAGTCCGTGGGATGGTCATTGTCGGCCGTTTCCCGGTGGCGATCAAGGGTCAGTGTGAGACGACCACGAGGTCGGCGATGGCCCGCGTCGACACGGAAGTTCATGGCTCCACACCCACCTTCCGCATCTCCTCGCGCACCTGCTCGTCCGCCTCTTCGCGGGTCAGCAGGACCGCGCGCCCGGCTTGCACCTCGGCCACCCGCCGAGCGATCTCGGCTTTGAACTCCTCGTCGCTCAACTGGTTTGGGGGCATGTCGGCCACCGCGATCAGTTCGCTCAACTCCTCCTGCTGTTCGGGCGACAAAGTCATCACCCGCTCGATCAGGTCGGCGGGGACGCCCGTGCGGCTGGCGGTCGGCGTCATGGCGGGTCTCTTGACTTCGGCCTCCGTATTGTCGGCGGTCGGCGGCCGGAGGGCAACGGCGAGTGTGGTGTTCGACACCCCCGCACTTCGGCTACACTAACCGCCCGGCGACCGCCTCCCCGGTCGTCGGCCCGAGACCGCCCCGTGAGCATCCTGCCGTCCACTTCCGCCGCCGCCGCGTCGTCCGAACCGCTGACGTTCGACGACCTCGTGGACTACTTCCGCGACGGGGCCAAGCCGCGGTCGGCATGGAAGGTCGGCGCCGAGTTCGAGAAGTTCCTGCTCGACCGCGACACCGGCCGCGCCGTCAGCCACGACGAACCCGGCGGAGTCGGCGAGGTGCTGCGGTCACTCGCGGATCGCTTCGGGTGGACGCCCCTTTCGACCGGCAGCCGGCTGGTGCTGCTCGGCCGCGACGGGGCGAACGTCAGCCTCGAACCGGGCGGGCAAGTGGAGTTCTCCACCCCGCCGCTGCTCAGCCTGAACGAGCTGGCCGACCAGTTCCTGCGGCACGTCGCCGAGTTGAAAGCGGTCGTCGATCCGACCCGCCGGGCGTGGGTGGCCGCCGGCGTCACGCCGTTCGCCCAGGTGGACGACATCCCCCCGCCCGTCCGCCGCCGCCACCGCCGCATGGCCGAGTTCCTGCCCGCCCGGTGCAAGACGGCGTCGCACATGATGAAGGCGACGGCCAGCACGCAGGTGGCGTTCGACTACGCCGACGAGGCCGACGCCGTGCGGAAGTTCAGCGTCGCCCTCACCCTCGGCCCGGTGGTGAACGCCGTGTGGGGGAACAGCCCGCTGTACGGCGGGCGGGGCACCGGGTGGGCGTCGTACCGCGGGTGGGTGTGGCTGGGCATGGACGCCGACCGCAGCGGGTTGCTCCCGCAGTTGCTGGCCGACGGGCTGAGCTTCGAGCGGTGGGCGAACTACCTGCTCGACGTGCCGATG
>JANNVG010000941.1:0-1904 GCA_031414395.1 Fimbriiglobus sp. | reverse complement strand
GCGAGGGAGCGGGGGTTGTGATACCCCGCTCCCTCGCGGTCGCGGCTCGTTGCGTTTACCCCCCCTGCCCGGTCTTCTCCTTCGGCTTGAAGAACACCGCCAGCAGGACGGCCCCGATGAGCGCCGCGAACATGGACACCTGGAAGATGACCGGGTAGTTGAGCTTCCCGTCGTCCCCCTTGATGCCGGCCAGTTCCCCGCACACGCTGTTCGCCACGAACGGCCCGACGCCCAGAATGAGCACGTTGAACAGCCCCTGCGCGCTGCTCCGCACGTCCTTCGGGAAGGTCTTGTCCACGAAGATGTACACGGTGGCGAAGAAGAAGGCGTAGCAGATGCCGTGCAGGGCGATGACGGCCAAGACCGGCGGCTGCTGCGGGAAGAAGGCGAACACGGCGAACCGGGCGGCGTGACCGAGCACCCCGATCACCATCGTCCACTTCCACCCCAGGCTCTTCAGCACCCAGCCGAGGATGAGCATGGTGAGGATTTCGGCCACCTGTCCGATCTTCATCGCCGCCCCGGCCAGGTTGGTCGGGATGCCCACCTTGTCCACCAGGAAGTCGAACGTCCAGAAGAAGTAGCTCTGGTGAACGGCCGCGTCGATGAACGTGACCGCGAACAGCACCAGGATGGGCAGGTGCCGCAGCAGTTTCATGGCCTTCAGCCACGCCAGCGAGTCCTCCCCGGTGGCCGGCTTGGGCGGGGTGTGCGGCAGGGTCAGGCTGAACGCGGCCAGCACCAGCGAGGCGATGCCGGCCACCAGGAACACGGACTTCTTGCCGTCCAGGCCCGCCGCGCCGCCGAGCGAGTTGCCGAGGACCTCCCTGAGCATGTCCAGCCCGGTCTTCCCGCTCGCCTGTACCGCCGCCCAGTCGGCCAGGATGAAGATGAACGGCCAACTGGCAGCGATCCACCCGATGGTTCCCCACACCCGCACCGGGCCGAACTGCTTCTCGGGGTTCGTGAAGGCGGTGAACGCGATGCTGTTGGTGATGCTGATGGTGGGCACATAGAAGACGGAGTGCAGGAGCATGAGGAGGAAGAACGGCCAGAACGGGGCGAGTGGTGTGGCCGCGTTCCCGCCGATCCCGTCCGCGTCGTTCTTGGTCACGGTGAACGTGACGCCGAACCGCGGGTCTTTCAACTTCTTCTCGGTCCGCTCCTCCGGGGTGGCGTCGTCGTACTTCTTCTTGTCCACGTCGAACACCGCCCAGAACTTGGCCGCCGCCCCCAGCCCCTTCCACTTGTCCGCCTCGCCCCGCTCCTTCGCGTCCGCCTTCGCGTACTCGGCCAGCTTCGCCGTCGCGTCGGCCGACAACTCCTTCGTGTCGTCGTCATCCGCCTTCACCGCGTTCGCCACCGTCACCGTTTTGCCGTCCGCGGTCTTCCCGACCCCGGTCGTGGCGTCCGCCCCTTTCCCGCTGACCTGGGCGGAGGTGAGTTGCCCCGGCTGGGTGCCGACGGGCGTTTGCAGGAAGAACAGCCCGCCGATGGCCAGCCCGCCGATCAGGTGGCTGACCGACAGGAACTTCTGGGCGGCGAAGTTGCGGTCGGCGAACTGGGTGGAAAAGAACAGGGCCACCAGTGCGCCGATGTTGAACGCGCCGAACACCAGCGTGTTCATCCACGGGTCGAACTTCAGGCCGGGGATGTACGAGAACCCGATCTCGAACCACGCCCCCCAGATGAAGAACTGAAGGAACATCATCAGGCACAGCTTGACCATCAGGCCGATGGGCAGCGGGGCGGGCGAACCGCCGGACGGGGGGACCGACGCGGGAGCGGCCATGGGCGAACGACTCGGAAGAGGGACGGCGGGAATGGGGAGGAATGTAAACCCCGCCCACACAAGCGGCAACGGAAAAGCGGCGCGGTGTTCGTCTCCGACGCCAACGGCGTCG
>JANNVG010000940.1:0-4723 GCA_031414395.1 Fimbriiglobus sp. | reverse complement strand
GTCCGCCGGTGTGTTGAAAGCACCGGCGGACTCACGTCGCGCCGCCCGCCGGAACACGTCACCGCACGTCGACGATGAACGCCACGTCCGGCTGGCCGGGCAGGTCGGTCTTCAGCCGCACCTCCTTCCGCAGCGGGCCGGCGCCCTTCTTCGCCTCGTACTTCACCGTGACGACGTGGTGGTCGTTGCTGACGGGGAAGATGTCCACGCTCACCCCGTCGCCCACGTCGGCCGGGGCGGTCAGCTTGCACTTGGCGTCGGCCAACACCAGCAGGCGGGCGTCCTGCACCTTGCCGACCAGGTCGCTCTGGAACACCGCCACCCCCTCGCCGGCCACCCGCACCGGCGGCTGCACCCGCCCGCCGATGGCCACCGTCACCGTCGGCGTGTTCGGGTCGTTCGTCTTCAGCACCAGGGCGTCGGACAGCGGGCCGGCCGGGGCGGTGTCCTTCAGCCCCACCGTGATGCGGTACTCGGTGCCGAGGAACCCGCGGGCGGTCTCCTTCACGTCCACCGTGTACGCCCCGCCGGGCGTGTTCAGCGGCTCCGCCTTCCAGTCCTTCAGGGTGCCGGTGTACTTGAGCGTGACGGCTTTCTCGGTCGCCTTGCCCTGCGAGATGATGCCGAAGTCGATCATGCCGGGGGCGGTGATGCTCACGTCGTCGCGGCTGACGGCCGAGAACCGCAGCTCGGCCGTGGACACGTAGCTCGGACCGACCGTCACGAGCATCTTCTTCGTCGCCGCACCTTTGAACTGCGCCGCGTTCATGGTCACGGTGAACTCGGCGGCCTCGTTCGGCTGGAGCACCTTGTTCGGCGGGTACGCCTTCAGGCAGCCGCACTCCAGCCGCACGTCCACCACTTGCATGGGCACGTCGTAGATGTTGGTGAAGGTGAACGTGTGCGAGCTGACGGTGCCGGCGGGGACGGTACCGAAGTCGTGGGCGACGAACGCCGGCGCTTCCTGGCCGGGGTTCTTCAGCACGTCGGGGTTGAACAGTTTGTTCGCCCAGGCGGATTTCGGCGGGGCTTTGGGCGGTGGTTGTGCGATGGCGACGGGCGAGAGGCAGCACAGCACGAGGAGCGCGAACCGGGTCATGCCTCACGGCCTCCGGGGGTGAGGTGGCATTTTACCACGGCGAAGGCGGGGGGAAGAAGATTTCACCGCGGAGGACACATGAGGGCACGAGAGGGAATCCGAGTCTCACGCAGAGCCGCAGAGACGCAGAGAAAACAGAAGACAGTGCTCAGAAGGAGTCTTCACCCCATTCCTTGTCCTCTCTGCGTCTCTGCGACTCTGCGTGAGATCTTTTTCTTCTTCCCGGCCTTCCTCTCGTGCCCTCTTGTGCCCTCGGCGGTGAATCCTGCTTCCCCAACCTCACGCCGCGGCCCACTTCTGCTTGATGAACCGGATGCCCTGCGTGTACACGTCGTCGGCGCTCGGGAACAGATCCCGCCACACGCGGGTGGCGGCGGCCAAGTCCGGCAGCGCCCGCCCGAACGCCTCGATCACCAGCCAGCCGTCGTACCCCGTGCCCTTGATGGCTTTGAACGCCTCGTCCCACCGCACCTGCCCCGTGCCCGGCACGCCGCGGTCGTTCTCGCTGATGTGAACGTGCGCGAAGTGCCCGTTCACCGCCGCCACGCCCGCCGCCTGACTCTTCTCCTCGATGTGCGCGTGGAAGGTGTCGTACATGCAGCGGAACTTGGGATGGTTCACGCTCTTCACCAGCTCGGCCGCGTCCTTCGCCGTGGTGAGGAAGTAGCACTCGAAGCGGTTCAGGTACTCGATGGCGAGGGTGAAGTTCGGCACGCCCGCGGCGAACTCGGCCGCCTGCCGCAGCACCTCCGCCGCCCGGCTTTTTTCGTCCGCCGTCGGGCCACTGCCGCTGAACACGCCGAGCGGCGAGTGGTACGGCCCGCACATGGCGAAGCTGCCGAGGACGTGGTTCATCTCGACCGCCCACTTGAGCCGCTCGACGGCCGCCGCCCGCACCGCCGCGTCGGGTGAAATCGGGTTCGCTTCCGGCGTCATGATGGTGACGGTGCTGCACGCCAGCCCCTGCTTGTCGAGTTCCGCCCGCAGCTCCTTGTACTGTGCGGCGTCGCCGCCGAAGAGGGGGATTTCCACCCCGTCGAACCCGGCCGCCCGGATCTTGGCGATGATCGGGAAGTGTTCGGCCGTGATCGATCCGGACCACAGCAGCAGGTTCATGCCGACTTTCATGGCAGCCTCGGCGGGAGGGGGTGAACGGCGGCATTGTATGACGGGTGCTGCGATTGACCGGGGCGACGTCGGCGAGTGAAATGACACAACACCTCGTTCCCACGCTCCGCGTGGGGGCGTCCGGCATTCGACGCTCCGCGTCGTCCCTTGGTTGGGACAGGACGCGGAGCGTCCGGGGAGTCGTCCCCACGCGGAGCGTGGGAACGAGGTGTAGGAGCAGTCTCATGCCGATGCACGACTGGACCCGCGTGGGGGCGTGGCTGTACCACGACTTTCATCTGTTGTGGCGGGTTTCCATCTCGCGCGCACTGAATGATGGCCGCCTATCGGCGGAGCGAGTGGAACACTCGAAATGGTCACCGCGTAAAGTGCTCTGCTCGCTCCGCGAGCGGGTTCTGATTCCGCTCGCGGAGCGAGTAGAGCACTTTTCCGCTACAGCCCGCGCCGCCGGCACATCCGCCCCGGCTGCCGCCGATTCCGCCGGGTCGGGCCTCACACCCCCGCCCGCCGGCGCGGTAAGGTAATGTTTACGCCTCACCCCGGAGCCGTCGTCATGCGGTTCGCACTGCCCTTCCTGCTGCTCGGGCTGTCCGCCGGGCCGGTCCTCGCCCAGAGCACCGCCCGCGCCGCCACCCCCGAGGCGGCCGTCCTCGACCGCCTCGGGCTGAAGGCCGACTGGTCCACGTTCGTGCCCGTCGTCCACCGCCAAGACGGAGTGGCCCGCGTGCAGGCGGTGGACGCCGCCCAGGTGTTCGTGCAAACCAAAGGCGGGCTGCTGGTGGCCCTCGACGCCGGCACCGGGCGGGAGCTGTGGAAGTTCAAGTTCCCGGTGGCGTTCACCGACGGGTACTCGGTGGGGGTGAACGAGCAGTTCGTGTACTCGGTGAACGTGGCCAAGCTGTACTGCCACCAGCGGTTCACGGGCGTGCTCGAGTTCGAGTTCGACCTGCCCGAGTCGCCGGCCGTCGGGCCGGTGTCGGACGGCGACCAGTTGTTCGTCACGTTCACCAGCGGGAAGGTGGCGTGCTACGACCTGCCGCCGTCGTTCCACACGTCGGCCGCGGCCAAGAGGTCGCGGGACGAGCGGAAGAAGGCGCTGTCCGAGGGCGGGCCGCTCGGCGGCAGCCTGACCGACGGCATCGCCGACCGCAGCCCCGGCCGGCAGTTCACGACCGTCCCCGCCCCGACGGAGTCGGAGAAGTTCGTCGTCCACCCGTCGTACTTCGAGTCGGGCTTCGGCAGTGGCAACAACCAGCCGACGTTCTCGGTCGCCGCCCTGCAACAGGTGACCCCGCCGTACTTCACCGGCGGGCTGAACAAGGTGGTGTCGGTGGCCATGCTGCCGAGCGTCAAGCAGCCGTACACCAGCCGCCCCGACTACCTGACGTACAACCAGCTCACCCCGTCGGTGGTCATGATGCCGCCGTCCGTCGCCCGCCTGTTCGAGCTGACCAACCTCCGCCCGCCGCCGTTCAAGCCGAAACTGCGGTGGATCACCGAGACCCGCGGGAAGGTGTACGCCGAGCCCATCTTCGTGCCCGAGTCCAGTTTGTCCGCCCCGCGGCTGTGGATCGCCGAGGACGGCAAGTACCTGCAGGCGGTCATCCGCGACCGGGCCGACTACGAGAGCGAGCAGCAGGTGTGGAAGCTGCCGGCCGCCACCGCCGCCGGCCTGGGCGGGCCGTACTCGTTCGCCAAGAACCAGGCGCTCGCCTTCCTGCCGCTGACCGACGGGCAGGTGCTGGCCGTGGACCTGTTCGGCGGCACGCGGCAGTCGCCGCGGTACGAGTTCCGCACCAACGTGGGCGGCCTGCTCAACCGCAAGCCGCTCGGGGCGTCCGACGGCGTGTACGTGGGCGGCGACCGCTCGGGCACCGCCCGCATCAACGTGAAGACGGGCGACGTGGACTGGCGGACGGACGCCGACGTGGACCGCATCGTGGCCGTGGGGGACACCTTCGTGTTCGCCCGCGACCGCCGCGGCAACCTGCTCGTGTACTCGAAGGGGAAGGCCGACCCGAACACCCTCCTGGCCCGCCCGCTCGGCACCCTGGCCGCCGGCGAGTTCGACGTGCCGGTGACGAACGACACCACCGACCGCGTGCTGCTGGCCGCCAGCAACGGGCTGGTGGTGTCCCTCCGCGAGGCGAACGCGAAGGCGAACAAGCCGAAGGTGATCGCCCCGGTCCTGCCGCCGGAGTTGAGCGGCGGCGAGGCCAAGCCGGACGACAAGAAGCCGGTGGAGAAGAAGCCCGAAGAGAAGAAGCCCGAGACCGCGCAAGAGGCCAAGCCGGCCGAAGCGCAGTCGTTTGCCGAGAAGCGGGTCGCGTCGGTGAAGTCGACCGAAGGCGATCCGGCGTGGCGATCGGCGTACCCCAAGGTGTATCGCGTGCTCGCGCTTCGCGACGAGGCCAAAGCCGTCTCGCCGCAGGAAGTCCAGAAGCTCGCAGAAGCCGAAAAGAAGGTCGAAGCGGCGCGGGCCTCGTGGCGCGCGAA
>JANNVG010000939.1:0-5090 GCA_031414395.1 Fimbriiglobus sp. | reverse complement strand
CGGACCGGGCTTTTTTACCACCGTTCAAAACTGCACTGGTTGGCACCCAAGCTGTGGGGGGGCCGGGGCCCCCCGACTGCTTGATGTCCGTTTCTGAAGTCCCTGGGCAGTCATGAAGTCGGTCGTCGTTTGTAGGGGCGCGGCGGGTGGAGGTAGCGGTCGAACCGTTGCGGGCGGGTGCCGAACCACGCTCGCCCGTGCCGCTGTTGCCGGCGAGTTCGGCTGAACGGCGTGGCTCGGACCAGCGGTTGCCCGGTGTATGTCCACCGGTACGGGTGCTTCTCGCGGGCGTTGTACGCCTCCAGGTACGCCGTCAACCGCCGCTCGAAGTCGGCCGCCGAGGCGAAGTCGCCGCGTTGGAGGAACCGCCGCGACAGGACGCTGAACCACAGTTCCACCTGGTTCAGCCAGGAACCGTGTTTCGGCGTGAACGCGAATCGGTACCGGTGATCCGGATCGGTCAGGAACGCCTTCCGCTCGGCTCCGGTGCGCAACCGTTTCGGCTCGAACGGCACGCCGCTGAGCCGGGCCAACACCTCACACGCCTCCAGGCTCCAGTGGGTGTTCAGGTTGTCCACCACCCAGGTGATCCGCGACCAGTCCCGGAAGCAGTGGGCGACGTGCGCGAGGTGGTTGGCGAAGTCCACCGACGTGCGGGTCGGCCCCAGGTTCCACACCACCTCCCCGGTCGGGACCACGAACGAGGCGATCAGCGCCCGCGTGCCGTGCCGGATGTCCTCGTGCTCGCGTTTCTCGGGATGTCCGGGTCGGGCCAGTTGGGTCGGGTACTTCCGCTGGAGGATCTGCATCCCCGTCTTCTCATCGGTCGAGACGACCAGTTCGCCCTGTCGGGACAACGTCGGCGAGCGGACGTACAGGTCGCAGATGGCGGCGGCCTTGGCGTCGAAGTCGGGGTCGTGGTTGTTCAGCCAGTACACGCTGCGGTGCGGCTTCAGATCGGCGTCGGAGAGGGTGCGGTGAATGGTGGAGCGGCGCATGGCCTCGTCGGCATGCCGGTTGACCAGTTCGCGGGCCAGGTCGTCGAGAGTCCAGCGGGTGGCCGGGCAGTCATGCTCGGCGGTGTGTTCGGTGGCGAGGGTGAGGACTTCGAGTCGTTCGCCGGGGGGAAAAGACCGGCGGGCGGCCGGATCGGGGGGCGTCTTGGAGTCCGGCCAGGCCGTACTGGGCGAAGCGGGTTCGCCACAGGGCGACGGTGTTCCGGCTGCACCCCAGTTCGGCGGCGACGGTGCCGTTGGTGGGCCGATCCTCCTGGGCCACGCGGAGGATGATGCGGCAACGGAAGGCGAGGGCTTGTGGCGTGGAGGACGCGCGGGTCAGCGCCTGGAGTTGGGCGCGGAGTTCGGCACTCGGACTCACGACGGGGGCGGACGGGACGGGCATGGGTGGCATCCGTGCCGAGGCGGGGTGATCGGGAATCGGACCAGTCTGACCGCTGTCCGCCGCGATTCCAGACCAACTGCCCAGGGAATTCAGAAACGGACATCTAGCCGCACGTCTTGTTGTAGAGTCACTTTTCGGTGCCGGTCGCGGTCCGTTTTAGCAAGACCGGCCGTTCCGTCGTTCCGGTTCGGCCGCCCGTCGCATGGCCGTCACTCCTCCCCGTGATCATCGGTGTGCTGGGTGGCCGCGTCCGTGGCGTGCCGGGTGGCGTGATGCTGGTGCCCGCTGGCAGCGTGCGCGTGGTGGGCCGCTTGCTGGTGGTTGCCCTCTTCATGGTGTTCGGCCGCCTTCTGGTGGTGCCCGGCCGCCCGCGTGTGATGTTCCGCCGCCTTCTTGTGGTGATCGGCCACCTTCTTGTTCGGTCCTACGGCTTTCTTCGCCATGATTCGCTCCGGTAAACGGTCGCCCCAGTCCGGGGTAGGGGCGGTCATCCCAAGCGCAATCCCCGTTCCGCCAGGCCGAAGAAACCACGAGAATCCGCTCGCACAAACTGACCGAGATCGAGGAATCGCCCGACAACCCGTCCCGACGGCCGCGACAGGTCGTGTCGGTTGAGTACGCCCGGTCCGCTCGGACGCTCGCCCGTCGGAACCGGGCACTTTGCCGCATGCATGGGCACCGAGAGCGGACCTGGCAGGATGGGCGACCACGGCTGGCGGACGCTCACCGCACGGGGCTGCGGTGCGGGCGGCGGCGGTATCGGATAGGCGGGAAACCCACGCGGACGCGGTGTGGCG
This sequence comes from Fimbriiglobus sp., assembly GCA_031414395.1. Lineage (GTDB taxonomy): Bacteria > Planctomycetota > Planctomycetia > Gemmatales > Gemmataceae > JALHQU01. The sequence continues at coordinate 2,892 of JANNVG010000939.1, read as the reverse complement.
GGCGCGGCTGCCGGGCGACACGACCTACGGCACCCGAGTGGCGGAACGCGCAGACAACGTGGCCCACAAGTACCGGCCGCATTGATGCATGATCTCAAGCTACGGGGTAGCGCTACTCGGGGAGCGGGGACGGCTCTGGGTTCGTCCGGCAGGACGAGGAACCCGCGGCCGGACTGAAGCTGCTCGGGCTGAGTGTCAGGTGGACACCGCCTGACGGCCGAAGAGGGTGAGCATCTCCCGGTTAAACACCGGGATGTCGTCCGGCTTGCGGCTGGTCACCAGGTTGCCGTCCACCACCACCGCCTCGTCCACCCACTCGGCACCCGCGTTCTTCAGGTCGGTCTTGAGCGACGGCCACGAGGTCATCCGCCTGCCCTTGGCCGCCCCGGCCTCGAGTAAGGTCCACGGCCCGTGGCAGATGGCGGCGACCGGCTTGCCGGCGTCGAAGAACGCCCGCACGAAGGCGACCGCCTCGGGGATGACCCGAAGCGCGTCCGGGTTGTAGACTCCCCCCGGCAGCAAGAGGGCGTCGAAGTCGTCCGGCTTGGCGTCGGCCAGCGCGACGTCCGCGGCGACCGCACTCCCCCAGTTCTTCCCGGACCAGCCCTTCGGCTTCTTCACCGGGGACACGACGGCCGTCTCGGCCCCGGCCCCGTCGAGCGCCTGCCGCGGCTTCTCCAGTTCTGACTGCTCGAACCCGTCGGTCACCAGGATCGCGACCTTCAACCCGTTCAGCGTCTCGTCGGCCATGTCTCGTCTCCAGATTGATGGGGCGGAACGAATGGGCAATGCAAACTGCATACCGTGTTTGGCGGTGCGGTCCGGAGCCTCAGCGTTCCGAACCCCGCGCCCTTCCCCGTTCTGGCACCGCTGCCCCGGTCGGCGGCGCGGGAGGTGCTGACACGTTGACACCCCTTTTCGGCGGACCCTCTTTTCAGGAGTGCATCGTGAGCCGGTACGCGATGTCCGCGTTGGTACTGTCCGTCGGGCTGATGGCGGTCGGTGGACGGGCGGATGACAAACCGAAGGAGGACACCAAGAAAGACGAGAAGCCGTTCTCTGACGCCGAGTTCGTGAAGAAGGCGGCGGTCGGGGGGATGACCGAAGTGGCCCTGGGCAAGTTGGCGGTGTCGAACGGCAAGAGCGAGGCGGTGAAGAAGTTCGGGCAGAAGATGATCGACGACCACTCGAAAGCCGGCGACGCGCTCAAAGAGGCGGCGAAGACGGGCGGGTTCGAACTGCCGGCCAAACTGGACGACGAGCACCAGAAGCACGTAGACACGTTCAAAGACCTGAAGGGGGAAGAGTTTGACAAGGCGTACATCAAGGACATGGTGCAGGACCACGAGAAGGACGTGGCCGAGTTCACTAAGGCGAGCAAGGAGCTGAAAGACGCCGACCTGAAGGAGTTCGCCGCCAAGACGCTGACCGTGGTGCAAGGGCACTTGGAGATGGTGGAGAAGTTGGACAGGGGCGGGAAGTGACGACTCACAGTCCTCCGTCACCGAGCCCGCCCGCCGGCGGGCTCCTTTCATTTCGGTCGGCATCAACTGTGGCGTGCCACCCCATACAGTTGCCAGCTTCAACTTCCTCCCCCCGCCGCCTTCTGCGGGCGGGCGAGGTAGACCAGGTTCAGGCAGCTCAGTTCGGCCTCGGGCGAACGGAAGAACGAGCCGGCTGCGTCCGGGTCGCTCGCCCGATCAAACGCGGCGAGCAGCGGGGCGGGCAGGTGCGGGGCGACGAGCGACCGCAGGAATTTCAGGTGGTGCGTCAGGAAGGCGGTGGTGTCGGAGTCGAACGGGGCCACCCGCTCGGCGGTGTGAGTAGTGCGGCGGATGGCACGGAACCCCGCCCGACGCAACACCGCCCGCAGCCGGCGGGCGGGGGCCAGCTTCGCCCCGTCCCCGTACTTCTTCAAGCTCGCCGCGTGGACCGCCGCCGGCAGTACCGCCTCCAGCTCCGCCGGCCACGGCAGCAGAACGTGGTGGAACTCGTCCACCTCAAGAACCGCAGCTGCGCCGGTCGGTTGTGTGACCCGGAACAACTCTCGCACCGCCGCCTCGGGGTCGAGGCTGATGAGGCTTTGCGCGCAACACCAGGTCGAACGCTCCGTCCGGGAACGGCAGGTGGTAGGCGTCCGCCTTCCGCACCTGCACGTCGGCGGCCGTCCCGATCCGCGCCAGCGTGGTGCGGGCGCGGGCCAGGTAGTCGTCGCTGGCGTCGGTCGCCACCAACCGCCCGCCGGTCATCCTCTCGGCCAGCCGGCGGGCGTAGAACCCGTCCCCGCACGGCACGTCGAGCACTGACCCGCTGGCCGGCAGCGGCAGGGCGTCGAGGATGCGCTGCAGTTCGGGGCGGAACGCGCGGTGGAAGGCCGTCTGGTACGAGTCGTATTCGGGGGCAGACACTTGTTGCTCCGGGTCAGGCGAGGGCGGCGAACCAGTCGGCGTAGGGGGTGTTCTTCGCCAGCTTGCGGTTCAAGTCCGGGGTGCCGTCCGTCCACCAGACCGGGCCGCGCTCGCCGAGCGCGACCTTCGCCGCGTGCACCCGGCGGCGGGCCTCCCGCAACGCGGTGGCGGCTTCAACCTTCAATGCCGTGCCGACAAGTCGGCGGGCGGTCATCAACTCGGCCACCAGTTCCGCGCGGCGGTCGGCCGGCAGGTTCGGGTTGCTCGTCCGCCAGAGCCGCCCGCGAACAACGATGTAGCGGCCATCTGGAGTCGTGAGCGGTGGCATGGCGGATTCGGCCGAGGTAACCGTTCACGGCCTGTCGGACTCGGCTTGACCGGTGAGGCGTGTGGCGGCCATTCTCGGGCATGACTCGGCCGCCGTCCATCCCTGCTGACCTGTGGGACTCCTTCCCGCCCGCCGCCCGAGCGGTCATCGCCACCC
>JANNVG010000938.1:0-2848 GCA_031414395.1 Fimbriiglobus sp. | reverse complement strand
CGCGGTACTGCGGGGGCAACTGCGTGTCGTCGTAGAACAGCACGCCGGCCGGCGACCCGCGGCCGGTCTTCAGCATCGGTTGCAGCTTGCCCGGCCGCTCGCCGGCCACCGCCCCGCGGAGGTGGTCCGGCCGACAGCAGCGGGCGCCTTCGAGCAGCCGCCAGCCGTAGTCCACGTCTTCGGCCACGTGAACCAACCGGCACCCCGTGAACCGACTGCCGTCCTCGTTGTCGTTGTCGGCGTGGAACCAGTTCAGCTTGGCGTCCAGTGCCAGATCGCGGTACGGGTTGCGGTAGCCGACGGAGAACGTCTCGAGCTTCGAGCCGTCGGGCTTGCAGCGGAACACCGCCCCGGTCCGCAGCACCGTCGCCCGGCTGCCGTCGGACCCTTCGGCGAAGTTGTCGTCGTCGCCGCTCGTGATGTACAGCCAGCCGTCCGGCCCGATGGTCAGGCCCGACACCTGGTGGTGGTGGAACCCGCAGAACCCCTGGGCGATGGTCTCCCGCAAGTCCCACTTGCCGCCGGGAAGCTGCTGCTTGTACCGCCGCACGGTGCCGCGGCTGGCGGTGTACAGCCAGCCGTCGTGGTACAGCAGCGTGCTCGGCAGCTCGTCGGTGAAGATCACCTCCGCCTTGTCGTACACCCCGTCCTTGTTCCGCCGCAGCACCTTGATCACGTCCGTCGTGAACTTCTTCATGGTGGCGACTTGCTTCGTCGTCCCGTCGCGGTAGCGGAACGTCTCCTTGAACTCGTACCACTCGCGGCCGGCGTCGGGCACCCACTCGGCGACGAACAGGGTGCCGTCGGGGGCGAACGTCATGGCCACCGGGTTGACGACCACCGGGGCGTCGGCGACCAACTCCACCTTGAACCCCTCCGGGGCGAACAGCCCTTTCAGCTTCGGGTCGAAGGTGCCGGCGTCGGTGTACTTCACTTCGAACGGGGGCGGCTTAGGCGGGGATTCGGGCGTGGCGAAGTCGGCGGGCGGGGTCGGCAGGCCGGGCGGCTCGACCGGCTTGGGGGGCGTTTGGGCCGTGGCGACGGCGACGGCAAGGAGCAGCCCGACGGCGGCGGGGAGGCAGAGGCGCAGCATGTGGTGGCCGAAAAGGGAGAAGGTCGGCGGGATAGAGAAAGGGTAGTCGATGCCGGCGGGCGGGGCAAAGGCGAATCCGGGCGGGGCGAACCGCGAGGGCGGCGGGGGTGTCTTGTCGGGCGACGGACGGCGGCTAAGATGTTCGCTGAAGCCGGGGTAGCTCAGCGGTTAGAGCGGTCGCTTCATAAGCGATAGGTCGCCGGTTCAAGTCCGGCCCTCGGTACTCGAAAGACCTCATCGGAAACGGTGGGGTTTTTTCGTATCTCCTTGCCCCGTAAGGATTATCTCGCGGTCGGGCACTTCCCGTCGTCACTCCAACTTGTCATTAAGTGTCAGTGGTTGTCAGCCGGTGTCACCGAATAACGACACCATAACGACACCAGAGACGACACCACCGAGAAGACCGGCCAGATTCAGCGGCGAAGATGCCCCCGGCCCAAGAATGATTGCGTCGTAGTCGTGGTTCATGGGGCAATTCTACTGGCCCCGAACTTCGGTTTGAGGCGTGGGGGCTTGAGGTGCATTTTCAAATTGTGCTGACTATGCCGACACTGCCACCGTGGAACACCATCATTTCAGGATGTTCCACGGTGAGGAGCGTCTGAGTGACTGTCCCACAAGGGGGTGTTAAGCGGCATTGTGGTATTGGAACACGGGGTCCGCGTTCTTGGGCCGCAGGCGGTTGAGCATGAGGTGGATCATGGCCAACCTGATGAACGCCTCCGACGACCGGACGCTCTTCTCCCGATCCTTGGTCAGCCGCCGGCACTGCCCGAGCCACGCGAAGGTCCGCTCCACCGTCCACCGGATCGGCAACCTCACCCACCCCTTCGCCCCGTCCGGTCGGCGGACGATGACCAAGTCCCACCGAGCGTTGGCGTCCACCCACTCGTACAGGGCGTAGTTGTGGTACTTGCTGTCCGCGAACACCCGCGTCACCTTCCCCACCGGTTGCCCCTCCAAACGCGGGAACAACTGCTGGGCCGCTTTCGCGTCGTCCACGCTCGCCGCACTCACCAGCACCGCCAGCAGCATCCCCAAGGAATCCACCACGACATGCCGCTTCCGCCCGTCCACGTTCTTGGCGTTGTCCCGCCCCCGGTGCTCCCCGCCGGAGGTGGTGTCCACCGACTGGCTGTCCACGCTGGCGGTGGTGCGTGGGGCGTACGGCTTCTCCTGCGTGCGGACCTTGCGACGGAGGACATCGTGGACGGTGTCCAGGGTGCCGTTGTGCCGCCACTCGTCGAAGTACCGCCAGACGGTACTCTTGGGCGGGAAGTCCTTGGGCAGATACCGCCACTGGCAGCCGGTGCGAAGGACGTAGAAGATGGCATCCACGACATCCCGCAGGGCGGTCGTGCGGGGCCGTCCGCCGGGGTAGATCGGGATCAGCGGCTCGATCAACCGCCACTGCTCGTCTGTCACGTCACTCGGGTAGGATGCAGTTCTCATACACCATCCTACCCACCCGACCACCCCTTATGGGACAGTCACTGAGCGTAGGATGCGGGCGTACACTTCTGACGAACCCAACCTTCTTCAACGAGAGGACGACCGCGTGAAGCATTATGAAGGACTGGAAGAAGTGAAGACCGCCGTATCGGAAGCAACATCTAAGTGACTGTCCCACAAGGGGTGGTCGGGGGCGTAAAATAGCCCATGAGAACTCAATCCTACCCGAGTGATGTGACCGACGAGCAGTGGGTGTTGATCCAGCCGCACATCCCGGTGTACCCCGGCGGGCGGCCCCGCACG
>JANNVG010000937.1:0-3239 GCA_031414395.1 Fimbriiglobus sp. | reverse complement strand
CGACGTGAGTCCGCCGGTTCCCCGCACTGCACCGGCGGACTCACGTCGCGCCGTTCGCCTCGGCTTGTCACCTGTCTCGTGTCTCTCGTCTCGTGTCTCGTGTCTGCGAACGCCCAGCCCCTATCGCCCGCCGATGCCGTGAAAGCGATGAAGCTGCCCGACGGCTTCACCGCCCGGTGCGTGGCCTCGGAGCCGATGATCCGCCAGCCGCTGAGCATCAGCTTCGACGGCACCGGTCGCCTGTGGGTGTTGCAATACCTGCAATACCCGAACCCCGAAGGGCTGAAGCCGGTGAAGCAGGACCAGTACCTGCGGACGACCTGGGACAAGGTGCTCGACCCGCCGCCGAAGGGGCCGAAGGGTCTCGACAAGATCACCATCTGCTACGACCCGGACGAACACGGCGTGTTCCGCAAGAGCAAGGACTTCGTCACCGGGTTGAATGTGGCGAGCGGCTTTTGTTTGGCGAACGACGGCGTGTATGTGCTGCAAGCGCCGTACCTGCTCTTCTACCCGGACAAGAACCACGACGACGTTCCCGACGGCGACCCGGAAGTGCTGGTGAAGGGGTTCGGCCTGGACGACACGCACAGCCTCGCCAACAGCCTGCAATTCGGGCCGGACGGCTGGCTGTACGGTGCCGCCGGCAGCACCAGTACGTCCCGGATCGAAGTCCCCCTCGCCCCTGGGGGGAGAGGGGTTAGGGGTGAGGGGGAAAAAACACAACTCATCGAGTTCCAACAGGGCGTCTGGCGCTACCACCCGAAGACGAAACGCTTCGAGTTGTTCTCCGAGGGCGGGGGCAACACCTACGTCCTCGACTTCGACGCCAACGGCCAGTGCATCGCCGGCACCAACTGGGGCGGGTTCGCCTGCCTGCACCACCTGCCGGGGGCGTACTACGTGAAGGGGTTCAGCAAGCACGGCCCGCTGCACAACCCGCACGCCTACGGGTACTTCGACCACGTGCCGTACAAGAACTTCAAGGGCGGGCACGTCACCTGCGGCGGGATCATCTACGACGCCGATGCGTACCCCAAAGAGTTCCGCGGGCAGTACATCGCCGGCAACCTGCTCTCGAACGCGGTGTACACGCACAAGCTGACGCCGAAGGGGGCCAGCTTCACCGCCGAACACGGCACCGATCTGCTGATCGCCAACGACGACCAGTTCCGCCCGGTGGACTTGCAACTCGGCCCGGACGGGTGCGTGTACGTCGCCGACTGGTACGACAAGCGGGCCGCTCACCTCGACCCACTCGACACCTGGGACAAGACGAACGGCCGCGTCTACAAGATCGAGTACACGAAGCCGGGCGAACGGCGCGACGTGAGTCCGCCGGTGTCGAAACCCTTCGACATCCGGAAGAAGTCGAGCGCGGAACTGATGGAGTTGCTGAAGCACCCGAACGTCTGGTGGCGACGGGCGGCGCGGCAGCAGTTGGAAGTCACTCAGCCGACGGAGGCCGACATGGACGCTCTGCGGATGATGATCGAGCAAGACAGCGGAAGCACCGCTCTCGAAGCCCTCTGGACGCTCGCCGGTGCCGAGCGGGAGTACTGGCCGGAATTCCCGAAACTACTGGAACACAAGAACCCCCACCTCCGGGCGTGGACCGTGCGGCTGATGAGCGAGTCGCCGGCCCGGTTCGCCGCGAAGGAGTGGGGCCGATTACCTGACCGTGCGGAAGTGGAGGCGGAGCCGGTGCCGCAGGCAACCCTGTTGTGCGCCGTCCGGCGGATGGAACGGCAAACGGCGGAGGCGGTGTTGAGCAAGTTGGTGGAGCGGAAAGGGATCGACTCGGACCCCATGATGCGGCAACTGCTGTGGTGGGCGTACATGTCGAGCCACGAAGCGAAAGAAGAGCCGGCCGAATTCTTGCCGTTGGTACAGGTGTCGAAGTTGACGCCTGACACAATCGGGTTCATGGTCGAACGGTACACTCGGCGAGTACTGACCGAGGATTTCGGCGAGGACTCGGCTTGGATTCGTTCAGACTTGGTGTGGAGCCTCACCCGCCAGCGTGAACCGACTCTCGGCGGTGCGTTGCGGGGGTTAGAAGCGGTCGTGGCGTCCGGAGTGAAGTTCGAGTTGAAGATGTTGATGTCCGCGTTGGCGGATGAGTCCGGGCCGACTCTGTTGCTCCTCACGCCCGAATCCGAGATGGCCGTCGTGCGAATCCTCACAACCATCGGGCATGCCGGGACGATCAAGCAGGTGATGACGAAAGCTGCGGACATGAAGTTGCCCGACGCCGAGCGGGTGAAGTGGGTCACGACGCTCGGCAAGGTCCGGGAAGAGAAAGCGAAGACGGCAGTGAGTGAGTGGGCGATCTCGCAGTTGAAGGAAGCAGCGGCCGACGAACTCCGCATCGCGTATTTCGGAACCGTCGAATCCACTGCCGCGAATGATGCCGCCCCCGTACTGCTCGACCTCGACCCCAAGTGGTCGACCCCGGTCAAGAAGCGTGCCGTGCAGTCGCTGCTGTCGCGGAAGGTGTGGGCGGCCGAACTCTTCAAGCAACTCGACGCGGGGAAGTTCCCGAAGGCCGACGTGTCGGTCGAACAAGCCCGTGCGGCTGTCGCGTTCAACGACAAGGAACTGACCGCACTGGTGGAGAAGCACTTCGGCAAGCTGTCGGCCACGGCGGGCGAGAAGCAGGCCCGCATCGCGTCGTTGAACACCATGCTCGGCCGTGCGGGGGCGGGCGATGCGACGAAGGGGAAAGCCATCTTCACGAAGAGTTGCGGGGCGTGTCATCAACTGTTCGGCGAGGGCGGGAAGGCCGGCCCGGATCTGACGACCGCCGACCGCAAGAACCGCGGGTCGCTGCTCGCCAGCATGGTCGATCCGTCGGGTTACATCCGCCCGGAGTACGTCACGCGGGTGGTGAACACGCTTGACGGCCGCACGCTCAGCGGGGTCGTGACCGCACAGTCGGCCGATTCGATCACGTTGGAGACGTACACGAACAGCAAGGTCGAGCCGGTGACGCTCCCCCGCAAGGAGATCGACAAGATCAGTGACAGCGGGGTGTCACTGATGCCGGAGAAGCTGCTCGACACGATGAGTGAGGCGGAGATTCGCAAGTTAGCCGACTGGGCCGATAACGGGGCGGCTGCGGGTGTTGTCGAAGCTGGTGTTGGTCCGCGTTGGCGTACGGGTTGGAACATCCGGCCGGACGTTGTGCTGGCGATGCGCAAGCCTGCCTCGACGTGATGTGGCCGATCCGCAAGCGC
>JANNVG010000936.1:0-2461 GCA_031414395.1 Fimbriiglobus sp. | reverse complement strand
CTCTCCATGACATGGAGAGGGGGACGGGGGGTGAGGTCCAGAAAACCTCCAGCCCCCGAACGCCCCCCTCCTGTGGAGAGCCACTTCATGCTCCGCAATCTGCTCCTGGCGGCTGGCGCGCTGACGGCCGCCGCGGCCTTCGCCCAGCCGCCACCACCTCTCGGCAAGCCGGCCGAACCGGGCAAGTGCCCGGTCATCGACGTCACCCCTCGCCCGGCGTACGAGCGGACCACCGCCGCCGGCGGGCTGTCCAACCGCGACTGGTGGCCGAACCAGTTGAACCTGACGATCCTGGCGCAGAACACGGCCAAGACGAACCCGATGGACGCGGACTTCGACTACGCCGCCGAGTTCAAGAAGCTCGACCTGGCGGCGGTCAAGAAGGACATCGCCGAGCTGCTCACCAAGTCGCAAGACTGGTGGCCGGCCGACTACGGCAACTACGGCCCGCAGATGATCCGCATGGCGTGGCACAGCGCCGGCACGTACCGCGTGCAGGACGGCCGCGGCGGGGCCAGCTACGGCACCCAGCGGTTCGCCCCGCTGAACAGTTGGCCGGACAACGTGAACATCGACAAGTCCCGCCGCCTGCTGTGGCCGGTCAAGCAGAAGTACGGGAAGAAGCTGTCGTGGGCCGACCTGATGGTGCTCACCGGCAACGTGTCGCTGGAGACGATGGGGTTCAAGACGTTCGGCTTCGCCGGCGGGCGGGCGGACGTGTGGGAGCCGCAAGAGGACATCTACTGGGGGCCGGAGAACAAGTGGCTGGGCGACAAGCGGTACACCGGTGACCGCGAACTCCAGAAACCGCTCGGCGCGGTGCAGATGGGCCTCATTTACGTCAACCCGGAAGGGCCGAACGGCAAGCCCGACCCGCTGGCCGCGGCGAAAGACATCCGCGAGACGTTCGGCCGCATGGCCATGAACGACGAGGAGACGGTGGCCCTGATCGCCGGCGGGCACACGTTCGGCAAGGCGCACGGGGCGGGGCCGGCGGAGAACGTCGGCCCCGAGCCGGAAGGCGCGCCGCTCGAAGCGCAAGGGCTGGGCTGGCTGAGCAAGTTCAAGAGCGGCAAGGGCGTCGACGCCATTAGCAGCGGGCTGGAAGGGGCGTGGACGAGAACTCCGGCGCAGTGGTCCCACGACTACTTCGAGAACCTGTTCAAGTACGAGTGGGAGCAGACGAAAAGCCCGGCCGGGGCGACGCAGTGGATCCCGAAAGACGGCAAGGGGAAGGGGACCGTGCCGGACGCGCACGACAAGACGAAGAAGCACGCGCCGATCATGTTCACCACCGACCTGTCGATGAAGTTGGACCCCGCCTACGCCAAGATCTCGAAGCGGTTCCACGACAACCCGAAGGAGTTCGAGGCGGCGTTCGCCAAGGCGTGGTACAAGCTGACGCACCGCGACATGGGGCCGGTGAGCCGGTTGCTCGGGCCGGAGGTGGCCAAGCCGCAACTGTGGCAAGACCCGGTGCCGGCGGTCGATGGCAAGCTGATCGACGACGCGGACGTGACGGCCCTGAAGGCGAAGCTGCTCGACAGCGGGCTGAGCGTGTCGCAACTGGTGAGCACCGCGTGGGCCTCGGCCAGCACGTTCCGCGGGACCGACAAGCGGGGCGGGGCGAACGGCGCCCGCATCCGCCTGGCCCCGCAAAAAGATTGGCCGGTGAACAACCCGACGGAGCTGGCGAAGGTGCTGCCGGTGCTGGAGAAGGTGCAGAAGGAGTTCAACGCCGACGCGAAGGACGGCAAGAAGGTGTCGCTGGCGGACGTGATCGTGCTGGCCGGGTGTGCCGGCGTGGAGAAGGCGGCGAAGACCGCCGGGCACGACGTGAAAGTCCCGTTCACGCCCGGCCGCACCGACGCCACCCAGGAGATGACCGACGTGGAGTCGGTCGCCTTCCTGGAGCCGACGAGCGACGGCTTCCGCAACTACTTCGGCAAGAAGAACGACCGCGTGCCCGAAGAGCAGTTGATCGACCGGGCGCACCGCCTGACACTGACGGCGCCGGAAATGACCGTGCTGGTGGGCGGCCTGCGTGTGCTCAAGACGAACACCGAGTACCCGGACATGGGCGTGCTGACCAAGACGCCGGGGGCGCTGACCAACGACTTCTTCGTGAACATCCTGGACATCGGCACCGAGTGGAAGAAGGCGGCCGTGTGCGAGCACTTCTTCGAGGGGAAAGACTCGAAGGGGACTGTGAAGTGGACGGCCAGCCGCGTGGACCTGGTGTTCGGGTCGAACTCGCAACTGCGGGCCATCGCCGAGGTGTACGCCAGCGAGGACGCCAAGGAGAAGTTCGTCAAGGACTTCGTGAAGGCGTGGGACAAGGTGATGAACCTGGACCGCTTCGACGTGAAGAAGAAGTGACCCGCCCGTCCGGGGGGGCCCCCCCCCCCCCGGCGGGCGGGGGGGGGGCCCCCCCCCCCCCCCCCCCCCCCCCGGCGGGCGG
>JANNVG010000935.1:0-1723 GCA_031414395.1 Fimbriiglobus sp. | reverse complement strand
GAACCCAGGCGGCTCACGCCGCCGGTTCACCGCAATCACGCGCTCGGCCGGGCGCTGCGGAACGACTGCAACACCTCGTGCAGGTCGTCGGTGATGCCCACCTCGTCGTCCAGGAAGTCCTTCAGCCAGATGAAGTTCATCTTCTGGGCCATGGCCACCAGCGGGAGCAAGTCGCCCAGCCGCACCCGCACGGTCGGCGGCGGGGCGTCCATCACGTCCACGGTGTCGGCGTCCGACTCGCGGAACAAGCGCAGGTGCGGTCTCATTGTCTCCCTCCGTGATGGCCCGCCCAAGGGCGTGAAGCGTCGTCTTCGTTGTTCGGCACGGCCGGCCGCGGGACTCCACGTTGATCGGCGGCCGGCGGTGGATTTCCGCCCGCCGGCGGTAAGATGTTGCGCGGGCGCAAACCTTCCATCAGAAGTTCCAGGTTCCAGGTTCCAAGTTTCAAGTTGTAGAACACCATGAACCGCGTTGATGCGGTCCCACCCATCGCCAGAACCTGGAACCTGGAACCTGGAACTCCCGGTTCGGAGAGAGCCATGCCGGACATCGCGGTCATTGGGGCGGGCGGGTGGGGCACGGCGGTGGCGGTGACGCTGGCGCAAAAGCCGGACGTGCGGGTGCGGCTGCTCTGCACGCAGGAGGCGAGCGGGCGGGAAATCATTCAAGCCCGCGAGAACGTGCGGCTGCTGCCGGGCGTGCCGATTCCGGAAAGTGTGCGGATCACCCTGTCGGCGGAGGAAGCGACCGCCGGCGCCGACGGCTGGCTGGTGGCCATCCCCACCGCCTTCCTGCGAACCGCGATCACCCCACTCAAGCCGTTCGCCCGCCACGACCTGCCGGTGGTGAGCCTGACCAAAGGGCTGGAGGTCGAGACGTTCCGCCGGCCGACGGAGATCTTGAGCGAAACTCTCGGCGTGCGTCGGCTGTGCGTGCTGAGCGGGCCGAGCCATGCCGAAGAGGTGGCCCGCGGCAAGCCGACGAGCGTGGTGGCCGCCAGTCCGGACGCGGAGCTGGCCGCGTGGGTGCAGCGGCACATCGGCGGCGAGCGGCTGCGGGTGTACACGAATTCGGATTTGATCGGCGTGGAGTTGGCCGGCGCGCTGAAGAACGTGCTGGGCATCGCGGCCGGGTTGTGCGACGGGTTGAAGTTCGGCGACAACGCGAAGAGCGCGCTGCTCACCCGCGGGCTGGTCGAGATGCAGCGGTTCGGCGTCACGCACGGGGCCAACCCGGAGACGTTCTTCGGGCTGGCCGGCGTGGGTGATCTCATTACCACCTGCTTCAGCCCGCACGGGCGGAACCGGCGGGTGGGCGAGCGGATCGCCCGCGGGGAGACACTCGCCGACGTATTCCGCGGGCCGATGGTGGCCGAGGGCGTGTACACCGCCCGCAGCGTGTACGAGCGCGTCACCCGCGCCGGTCTGTACGCCCCCATCTTCACCGCCGTGTACCGCGTGCTGTACGACGGCCGCCCGCCGCTCGAAGCGGCCAGCGAACTGCTCGACCGCCCGCAGAAGGGCGAAGTGTGATCTCGTTCCCACGCTCCGCGTGGGAACGCCCGCCCGGACGCTCTGCGTCCTTTCCCGTCTCCCGACGCAGAGCGTCGCCCGCAGCGTTCCCACGCGGAGCGTGGGAACGAGGTTCGACAACACTCATGACTCCTGACCCCGCCGCCGTCATCCGCACCGCCGTGCTGTCCGACACCATCCGCCGGGGCACC
>JANNVG010000934.1:0-1573 GCA_031414395.1 Fimbriiglobus sp. | reverse complement strand
CGAGCAGCGTCTCGCCCTTGATGTTCAGGTAGTGCAGGTGCTGCGGGTACGTCTCGATCTCACAGTCGATGTGCGTCTGGTCGGGGTCCTTCGCCTTGATCCCGAACGTGTCTTCCAGGTTCTTCACCGGGATGCGCACCGGCAGCTTCTCGGGCGCGCCCCGCAGCACTTTCTTCTCCTCCTCGGTCAGCGTCCCCAGGTTGAGTTCGTTGGCGGCGTACTTGGCCCGCACCCGCTCCAGCTCCTTCGGGTCGGGAGTGGCCGCCGACAGGCGCTTGGCCGCCCGCTCGTTCCGCCGCTCGTAGAACGCCCGCGCCGCCGACTCGGCCGGCTCGGTGATGACCTTCATCATCGGCCGCCCGATGCCCACGCTCGGCATGTTGATGTACTCGCCCACGTTGTCGAGCACGAACCCGATGAGGAGGAAGAAGGCGAGGCCGTACAGCGCCTTCAGCAGGCGGCTCCGCAGCGCCTCGATGTGGTCGCCGAACGACATGCGGGAGGTGTCGAAGATGTCTTCCGGGTACTCGGGCGAGCGGGCGCGCGACGGGAACTTGAACGGGAACTTGAAGGCCATGACGGCCCCCCGCGGGTGGAGTGATCCAACCACGCGGCGAGGGTGCCCGATGGGTTGGCCAAGGGATGTCAGACGTGCCCTTAGCTTAGCACCCGCCCCCGGTCGGCTCAAGGGACCGCCCGAACTCTCAGCCGGGGGTGAGGGCGGTGTCGTACACGTGCGGCGAGTGGTGTGAACTGAGCCGGCAGGCGGCGTCTTCCAGCTCGCGGCGGACGCCCTTCTCCATCTCGTCCAACTCGAACATGCGGCGCTCGAGCGACCGCTCGGTGCGGGCCAGCGCCTCGGCCCGCTTGGCCAGGTTGTCTCGCTCGGCCGCCACCTGTCGTTCCAGTTCGCCGTGCAACTCCTCCGCCTGCAACTTCAGCGCGGCCGAGATCTTCGCCTCCTGCGCGTCCAGACCCTTCGCCCGCGCGTCGAGGATCGCCCGGTCGCGGTCGAGCGCCTGCTGCTTGACGATCGCCTCGCCCCGCGTCTTCGACTCGAACGTGGCCAACTGCTCCCGCATCTTCTGAAACAGTGCCAACTGCCGGGCGACGTACACGTCGAACTGCTCCACCTCCGCCTGCACCCATTGAAGGTGGGCGGCGGCCGTTTGCGCCGTGACCACGGGCGGCGGTGGTGTCACCGTCATCGGCGGCGGCGGGAGCGGGGTGGTGGAAATGGCGTCGCCGACCCACACGCCCAGCCCGTGCGGGTCGGCCGGTTCGGGGGCGGGCACGAGCGGCTGAGCGGGGAACTTCACCCGGCAAACGTGACAGGTGAGCACCGCCCCGGCGGGCAGGTCGTCCGGCAGCCGCCCCTGGTGGCCGCAGCCGGGGCAGGAAATGTTCGACGGCATCTGAACACCCGAGGGCAGGGGGTGTCGAACCTTAGCACGCGGGGCGGGCGGGTGCTTCTGGTAGGGCGGGTCGAGCGGCCGGCGACCGCAATCACGCTTCCGAGGGTCAGAGGCGGGTTCACATCAATTGACACGGCCGCGACGCCCCGCCGTGCTGG
>JANNVG010000933.1:0-1730 GCA_031414395.1 Fimbriiglobus sp. | reverse complement strand
CCGGAGGAACCGCGACTCGCGAGGTTGTTCCAGGCCTCCGGACAAGTCGGACGACACTGTCCGGCCGGTCCGTGAGCGTTCGGTGTCCCAGGTGGAGAGGTGAACCCCGACTTCGCACCCCGCGGCGGGAGAGGTGATCCCTCTCCCGCTGTCGTTTTTTGCTGAGACCTCACCCCCCGGCCCCCTCTCCATTCAGGGAGAGGGGGTGTTCAACACCACAACTCACTGTCTTCGCCGCGAGCATCGCGAGCGCCTCCGCGGTTGGCGCTCGCGATGCTCGCGGCGAAGACAGTTGGGGGGGTGAGGTCTCGCACCCCGACTGCTACCATATCCGGTACGACCACTGCTCCCGGAAGTGTCATGACGAACACCGCACTCAAGAACGAAGCCCTCCGCCTGTTGCCCCGCGTGAAGACGCCCGCCCAGTACACCGGCGGGGAGGTGAACAGCACGCCGAAAGATCACTCGCAGGTTCGGGGCAAGCTCTGCCTTTGCTTCCCCGACGCCTACAGCATCGGCATGAGCCACCACGGGTTGCAGGTGCTCTACACGATCATGAACCGCGACCCGCAGTGGGCGTGCGAGCGGGCGTTCGCCCCGTGGCTCGACTGGGAAGGGGTGATGCGGGGGCACAAGCTGCCGCTGTACGGGCTGGAGACGTTCACGCCGTTGCACGAATTCGACATCGTCGGGTTCAGCTTGCAGTACGAGGTGAGCTACACAAACGTGCTGAACATGCTCGACCTGGGCGGCATTCCGCACTTCAGCGACGAGCGGCTCGTCACCGACCCGCTCGTGATCGCCGGCGGGCCGGGGGCACAGAACCCGGAGTTGCTCGCGCCGTTTGTGGACCTGTTCGTCATCGGCGACGGCGAGCAGAGCCTGCCGTGGGTGATGAACAAGTGGATCGAGCTGAAGGAGCAGGCCCTCCGCGACGGCGACAACACCCACCGCCGGCGGCTGAACATGCTAGCCGAAGTGGTGGGCAGCGTGGCGTGGGCCTACGCCCCGGCGTTCTACGTGTTCGACTACATGCCCGACGGCACCATCGCCAGCGTGACGCGAACGCGCTCCGACGTGCCGGCCGAGATCGCCAGTTGCACCATCGACTGCGACTTCGACAGCATCCCGCTGCCCACGCGGCCCGTCGTGCCGTTCGTGGAGACGCCGCACGACCGCATCGCCATCGAGATCATGCGGGGCTGCCCGCACCAGTGCCGCTTCTGCCAGAGCACCACCATCAAGCGGCCGATGCGGTTCCGCAGCGTCGAGGCCATCGTGCAGGGCGCACTCGACAGCTACCGCAACACCGGCACCAACGAGATCAGCCTGCTGTCGCTCAGCACGTCCGACTACCCGCACTTCGAGCAGTTGGTGAAGCGGATGCACGAGGTGTTCAACCCGCTCGGGGTGAACGTGTCGCTGCCCAGCTTGCGGATCAACCACCAACTTCGGTCGCTGCCGGGGTTGATGCAGGGCGTGCGGAAGGCCGGCCTCACGCTCGCCCCGGAGGTGGCCCGCGACGACATGCGGGAGCAGATCCGCAAGCGGATCAAGAACGACGACCTGTACGAGGGGTGCCGCGAGGCGTTCAAGCACGGCTGGCAGAAGGTGAAGCTGTACTTCCTGTGCGGGCTGCCGGGCGAGCGGAGCGTGGACCTGGACGGCATCGTGGAGATGGCCGAGACGATCTCGTCGATCGGCAAAGAGGTGCTGGGGCGTTACGTCGA
>JANNVG010000932.1:0-8290 GCA_031414395.1 Fimbriiglobus sp. | reverse complement strand
TCACCGCCGGCCACGCCTTCTCGTCGCCCCCCGGCATGATGCTCGGTCCCTTCAGCGCGCCTTCTTCTCCACCGCTCACGCCCGTGCCGATGTACAGCAACCCCTTCGCGTTCGCCTCGGCCATGCGGCGGGTGGTGTCCGGGAAGTGGGTGTTGCCACCGTCGATGAGGATGTCGCCGGGTTCCAGGAACGGCAGCACGCTGGCGATGGTGGCGTCCACCGCGTCGCCCGCCTTCACCAGCATCATCACCTTGCGGGGCCGCTTCAGGCTGGCCACGAACTCCTGCGGACTCTTCGCCCCGACGAACTTCTTGCCCGCCCCGCGGCCGGAGATGAACTCGTCCACTTTGCTGGTGGTGCGGTTGAACACGGCGACGGTGTACCCGCGGCTCTCCATGTTCAGCACCAGGTTCTCGCCCATCACGGCCAGGCCGATGAGGCCGATGTCTGCGGTCGCGGTCGCCATCGCGGGATCCTTCGTCGTCGGAGAGGGGAAACGGTGCGGGGATTGTACACCGGAGCGGCGGCGGTGTCCGACCGCACCCGCCGGGGTTCGCGTGCCGCGTGAAAGGTCAGGGGTGTCGGGGGATCGGCCGTACCGCCTGTCGGAATTCTGTCCTATGCTCGGGTGCCGGACGAGATCCGTCCGTCGTGCCTTGCCCGCCCCCGAGACCGCCCGAGTGATCGACCTGCGGCCCGCACCGACCGCGACCAGCCGCACCGCGGGGGCCGAACCCCTGGCGGGCTACCGGCTGATCGCGCCGCTCGGCCGCGGCGGGTTCGGCGAGGTGTGGAAGTGCGAGGCCCCCGGCGGGCTGGTCAAGGCGGTCAAGTTCGTGCCGTGCGGGGACGACGGCTTCCGCCAGGAGATGCAGGCGTTCGAGCAGATCAAGAGCCTCCGCCACCCGTTCCTGCTCACCCTCGAACGGGTGGAGGTGGTCGGCAGCGACCTGGTCATGGTGATGGAGTTGGCCGACGGCCAACTGAGCGACCGGTACAAGGAGTGCGTGGCGGCCGGGCACGCCGGCATCCCGCGGCGGGAGCTGCTCGGGTATATGCTGGAGGCGGCCGAGGCGCTCGACCTGATCGGGTCGAAGTACGGCCTGCAACACCTGGACGTGAAGCCGCCGAACGTCTTCCTGGTGTCCGGGCACGCGAAGGTGGGCGACTACGGGCTGGTGCGGCGGACGGCACGGAACGGCGAGAAGTCGGAGGCCGGCGGGTTCACCCCCAAGTACACCCCGCCCGAGGTGCTGGCCGAGAAGGTGGACCTCCGCTCCGACCAGTACAGCCTCGCGCTGGTGTACGCGGAGTTGCTCAGCGGTCGGTTCCCGTACCCCGGGAAGTCCGCCCAGGAGTTCATGACCCTGCACATGCGGGGGACGCCGGACCTGTCCGCCCTGAACTCGGCGGACCGGGCGGCGGTCGGGCGGGCGCTCACGAAAGACCCGGCCGGGCGGTTCCCGTCGTGTCTGGCGTTCGTCAGCGATCTCATCACCGCGCTGCCGACGGCCGGGAGTTCACCCGCACCCGCCACCACGCCCAGACCGGCCGCCGCCACCTTCGACCTGACGGTGCCGTCGCGCCCGTCGGCGGCGAGCACGCACCGGGCGGGCGGCACTCCGCAACTCGTCTCGCCGGCGGTCCCGCCGCTCCGCACGCACAAGTCGGCGGCGCACCAGACCCGGCCGGACGATCCGACGGTTCCCCCGCCGCCGGACACGACTTGCATCAGGCCACCGACGCACCCGACCGACCCGTTCGCCGACCTGGCGCCGGTCATGCCCGTGGACCGGCTGCACGCCGTGTTCCCGCGGATGAGCGATTGCGAAGAACTGCTCTCGGTTGCGAAAGTGATCGAAGTGGTGTTACGGCAGGCGGCGGACGCGGCACCGATCGCGGCGGCGGGCAAGTCGGCGGCGGACCAGTTCCGCTGTTTCGTCACCATCCCGCACCACATGATGTCGCACAAGCTGACGCTGGTGGCGGAGAAGTGGGGGCTGACGGCCAAGCAGTCCGACCCCACGCGGGTGCTGATGCGGAAGGAGTACCGCGACCCGGCCACCCGTCCGGGGATTCCGAGCTACACCCGGAGCGGGTTCGAGGTGGTGATCGAACTGCCCCGCCCGCCGGCCGTCGAGGTGGTCGTCACCACCAAGTTTTTCGGCTCGCCCGACGCGGCGTTCGTCCGCTCCGCCCGGTCCCTCTTCCCGGCCATTTTCGAACAGGCGCGGTCGCTCCTCCAGCACGTGCAGGAGCGCCGCACGCACCCGCGGCATCGGTTCGACACCCTCGTGCGGGCCTTCCCGCTGTTCACCGACGGGCAGATCGGGAAAGGCACCGACGGTCGGCTGATCGACGTGTCGCTCGGCGGGATGCAGGTCGCGCTGCCCGCCGAGGTCGGGTCGGATCGGATGTTCGTGCAGTTCCCCAACGTGTCGGACGTCTGCCAGTTGGCCGTCTACTTGCGTGTGCAGCGGACGACCCACCTGCCGGCCGGTGCGGGCGTCGTCACCGCCGGCCGCTTCCGCACCGACGAGTGACTCGGAATTCCGACAAACCCGCGTGCCGACGGCACCGACGACGGGGATAGTGGGCTGTCCCCCGAGGTGCCACCCGTGGTTCACGTCCGTCACGTGCTCTGTCTGTTCGCCATCAGCTACGCCGCCGCCGCCGCCGACCCGCCCGTCGGGGCGACGTTCGACCCGGCGGAAGACGTCCGCTTCCCCAAGTGTGCGCATGTGGTGGATGTGACACAACCGCCGTACTCGGCCAAAGGGGACGGCAAAACCGACGACACGGCCGCACTCCAGAAGGCGCTCGACGACGTGATGGGGCAACACAAGATCGTCTACCTGCCGAACGGCACCTACCTGGTGTCGAAGACCCTCGTGTGGAAGAACCAGAACTCGGCGAAACGGAACGCCTACGGGTTCACTTGGGTGCAGGGCCAGAACGGCGGGAAGACGGTCATCCGCCTGAAGGACGACACGTTCACCGACCCGAAGAAGCCGCAGGCGGTGATGCACGGCGGCGGGTTCGGGTCGGCCGACTGGTTTCACAACTACGTGCAGAACCTGACGGTTGACACCGGCAAGGGGAACGCCGGCGCGGTCGGCCTGGAGTTCTACTCGAACAACACCGGCGGCGTGCGGGACGTCCACATCCGCTCGGGCGACGGCGGCGGGGTGATCGGCCTCGACCTGGCCCACCGCGACATGAACGGCCCGCTGCTGGTGCGGAACGTGGCGGTCAGCGGGTTCGCCACCGGCGTGCGGTGCGGGCATTCGGTGAACAGCCAGACGCTGGAGCGGGTGACGCTGACCGGGCAATCGGAGGTGGGGGTGCACAACGCCGGCCAGTGCGTGAGCGCCCGCGGGCTGAAGGTCGAAGGGGAGGCGACGGCCGTGCGGGCCGACAGTTTCACCGTGCTGCTCGACTGCCAGTTCACCGGCCGCGGGAAGGCGAAGGGGCTGCCGGCGGTGACGGTCGGGAAGGGGTCGTTCTTCGCCCGCAACGTAAGCACCAGCGGGTTCAAGACGGCCATCGCCTCCACGGACGCGAGCGGCGGGACGGCCGGGCCGAAGGTGGCGGAGTACGTGCAGGGCCGGGGGTGTTCACCGCCCGACTCGGGGAACAAGTCGCTCGGACTGGAAGTCGCCGAACCGCCGATCTCCACCTGGGACGACCCGAAGACGTGGGCGTCGGCCGAGGACTTCGGGGCCGACCCGACGGGCGGCAAAGACTCGTCCGAGGGCATCCAGAAGGCCATCGACTCCGGGGCGACGACGGTGTTCGTGCCCGGCTTCTCGCAGGTGTCCAAGCCGATCAAGGTCCGCGGCAAAGTGCGGCGGATCATCGGCTCCGGTGGGTGGGTCGATTACTTCGGCAAGACGAAGCCGAACTTCGTCATCGAAGACGGGGACGCGAAGGGCGTGACCATCGAACACTTCGCCGACGTGAACGGCGGGATCGAAGTGAACACCACCCGGCCGGTCGTACTCCGCAGCCTGGGGGTCAAGAAGGTGACGTTCTCGAAGCCGGCCGACGTGTTCCTCGAAGACGTGGTGACGAACGACCTGACCGTGGTGAAGGGGCAGCGGGTGTGGGCACGGCAGTTGAACATCGAGAACGAGGGCACCCACCTGACGAACGACGGCGGGAAGGTGTGGGCGCTGGGGTACAAGACGGAACGCGGCGGCACCTTGCTGCACACCAAGAATGGCGGGTCGAGTGAGGTGTTCGGCAACTTCAGCTACACCACCACCGCCGGCAAGCTGGCCCCGATGTTCCGCACCGCCGACGCCAGCGTGTTCGCCGTCTTCCACGAGGTGTGCTACTCCGGCGACCCGTTCACCGTGCTGGTGGACGAGAAACAAGGCCAGACCAGCAGGAGCGTGAAGGCGGGCGACGGCGGGCTGTCACCGTACGTCAGTCGGCCGGCGAAGAAGTGACCGCCGGGTGCGTGTGGTACGCCGCGAACAGGGCGAAGATGTACCCCATGCGGTCGTGCAGGTCGGCCCAGTTCGTCGAGTGTGTCGCGGACGTGGGCAGGTGTTCGACCACCGCCGGCTCGTCGCTCGTGAAGCACGCCGCGGGCAACGGGTCGGACACTTTCAGTTGCAGCCCGCCGACGCGGTACTTGAGCAGCCGGGCCGTCACGTACCGCCGCAGGCCCCACGGCATCGCCCCGGCCAGGAGCGGTTGCAGTTTGTGGTGCTCGTGCAGCACGGCCAGGCAGTTGCCCTCCCACATCAGGCGGGCGTGTTCGCGGGCGTCGGCCTCGAACCGCGCCCGGTGGTAGCACGCGAACGCCGCCTTCAGCAGCCGTTGCTCGGCGGGCAGCGTGGCGAGGAAGTCGGCCAGCTTGCCGGCGTTGAAGTGGCGATCGAACGCGAACCAGCCGAGGTAGCGGCCGGACACGCGGCCGATGTCGGCGACCACCATCCGGTTCCCTTCGAGCACCAGCCGGGCGGCCCGCCGCGTGCCCGCGGCGATCAGCAGCCGCGTCACGAGCCAGCCGATCAGCACGCCGAGCAGGGCGACCGGCCACGCGACCAGCAGCCCGGCCAACCCGCCGACCACCGCCGCGGCGAGTGGCACTTGCCACTCGGCCCGTTCGTTCCCTTCGCCGCGGATGGTCTCGCCCGCCTTGCTCGACCCCCACACCGCCCACGTGTGGAAGTTCGGCCCGTCGCCCAGTACACGGGTCAACGCCCGCCCCAACTCGGCGTGAACGGCGGTGATGGCCGCGTTCGACTGCACCGCGTTCGGCACGTTCACCGCCGCGGCGATCCGGCCGGACCAGTGGGCTTCGATGTGCAGGCGGGGCGTGGCGTTCATGGCGGCACCGGGGTTCGTTCCCCCCCGTACCCGCATCCGGACACGGTGTGACAACGGCGTACAATTCCGCCATGTTCGGCTTCTTCCGCAACCGCCGCCGCCGCAAGCTGCTCGCCGACCCGATGCCCCGCCACCAAGTGGTGGTGCTCGAACGGAACGTCGCGCACTACGCCCACCTGACCGACCCGCAGCGGGCCACGATGCGGGACATCACCCGCGTTCTGGTGGCGGAAAAGGCGTGGGTCGGTCGCGGCGGACTGCACGTGACCGACGAGATGAAGCTGACCACCGCGGCGGAGATGTCGCTGCTCCTGTTGGGCCAGACGGATCACGACTACTTCCGCCGCGTCGAGTCGGTGCTGCTGTTCCCCGGACAGATGAGCAGCCCGAACGCGGAGGACGACTACGAGGACGACGAACTGGCCGAGGGCGCCGTGGACGGGCAGGCGGTGTACCGCGGGCCGGTGTTACTGAACTGGCCGGACGTGCTGAACGAGGCGAGGCACCCGGACCTGGGTTTCAACCTGGTCATCCACGAGTTCGCCCACCAGCTCGACTTCCTTGATGGGGAGACGAACGGCACCCCGCCGCTGGGCAGCAAGGCGGCGGAGGAGCGGTGGCGGTTCGTGATGACGCGGGCGTTCGAGCGGCACAAGTTGGAACTGCAACTGGGCACGGAAACGTTCTTCAGCGAGCAGGCGGGCGACGACGAAGGGGAGTTCTTCGCCGACGCGGCCGAAACCTTCTATTGCCGCCCGCACGACCTGCACGAGGAAGACGCCGACGTGTTCGACGTGCTCAGCGGGTACTTCAAGCTCGACCCGCGGGTGTGGTTCCGGTGACCCCTCGTGCCTACGCTCCGCACCCCCTCGTGCCTACGCTCCGCACCCCCTCGTGCCCACGCTCCGCACCCCCTCGTGCCCACGCTCCGCGTGGGTACGAGCCGCCGGACGCTCCGCGTCCAGTCCTGTCAGCGGACGCGGAGCGTCACCAGCTTCGTACCAACGCGGAGCGTGGGTACGAGGGGTCACCACACGTTCACTTCCCGCTTCAGGTCGACCCCGCAGAAGTCTTTCACGTGCCCGCCGACGGCGTCGAGCAGCTTCAGGATGTCGCGGGCGGTGGTGCCGGGGTGGGCGACGGCGTAGTTGGCGTTCCGCTCGCTCACCTCCGCCCCGCCGACGCGATAGCGGGCCAGCCCGGCCTTCTCGATCAGCTTGCCGGCGTCTTGACCCGACGGGTTGCGGAACATGCGCACGCCCGACTGGAACGACAGCGGTTCACTCGCCTTGCGGTTCACCCACGCCCGCCGCATCCGCTTCAGCAGCACCGCCGGCGACTCCGGCCGCAGCTCGAACTCGACGCTCAGAATGACCGGCTCGGTCAGGTCGGACGAGTGGTCGCCGAAGGTGAGCTGCTCCTTGACGCGGGCGTGTTCGGTGCCGTCGTCGTGCAGCACCACCACCCGCCGCACGCACGCGCCGATCTCGCCGTTGCGGTCGCCCACGTTGCACCGCACGCTGCCGCCGACCGTACCGCGGATGCCGACGAGCGTTTCCAGTCCGCCCAGCCCGGCCTTCACCGAGTGCGCCAACAGATCAAACAGCGGCGTGCCCCCGCCGCACCGCACGCCGTTCGGCGTCGATTCGACGAACGAGAACGCCGGCCCGTGCAGTCGCACCACCACGCCGGGCACCGGGTCGTCGCGGACGAGCAGGTTGTACCCGCCGCCGAGCATCCGTACGGTCAGCTTGTTCGTCGTGCAGTGGCGGAGGACGCGGGCCAGTTCCTCAACTGTTCGCGGTTGAACGAAGAACTCGGCCGGCCCGCCGATCTTCAGGTGCGTGTACGGGGCGAGCGGCTCGCGGGTCTTGACAATGTCGGTAAACGTGTCGGCCAGGGTCGTCATCGCGGCGCCTCCGTTTCCACCCATGATAGTGTGGAACCGGGAACGGAGTGACCGGGTGCGGACGTCCGCACCCGGTCACTCCGTTCCCGGTTCCAGACACTGCGGGCGGATGGGCGGGGCGGGCGGCAGTTTCGGTGGCGACTGCACGCCGGGGATCGGCGCTTCAATCGGCGACGGCACATACGTCGGCGGGGCGGGTGCGACCGGCAGCGGCTCGTAGGCAGCCGGGCCGGGAGCGGGTACGGGTGCGGCAGGCAGGGCCGGCGGAAGCGGAGCGACCGGAGTGGACATGGCGGGCGCCGGCAGCGGGCCGCCGCGGTCCAGGTCCGGCATCACCGGGCGGATCGGCCCCGAGGTGTCGGGCGTCGGCGATGGCGCCGGGGTCGTCATCACCACCGGCTTCACCGGCGGCGGGTCGTTCAGCGGCGGCTCGAGCTTGGGCGGACCGAACGGGCTGCGCTCCTCGGGCAGAGCGGTGAGCGGCGGTGGCGTGGCGGCCCGCGGCATCGACGTGCGGCCCGGTTCGGTCATCGGTTCGCCGTAGCTGGCCCCCTGCACGGCCGGCGGGGTGAGCGTCGGCGGCAGGCCCACTTGCGGCGGGGGCAGCTTGCTGACGAAGTTGCCCGTGCTGCTGCCCGTGCCGGCGCCGGGGACGGTGCGGTTGAACGAGTTCTGCACCGACAGCCCGCTCCCGCCCGTCGCCGTCGGGTCGAACGCGGCCGGCCTGATCGCCTTCGCACTCGACGCCCCGCCGCCCGGCGCGGTCAACACGGAGCGCGTGTCTTGACCGAGGACGAGCGCCTCCTTCTGCTGATCGGTATTCAAGCAGCCGACTGAGGCCAGACTGCCGACGACGACGGCGAACACCGAGGGGCGGGTGAGGCGCATGACCGCTCCGTGCGAGATCTCGTCGCCACATCCTGCGGCGACTAGCGGACGCGGCATACCGCCGGCGGGAAGGGGTGTCAACGCGGACTGAGGAGTGGGGTGGTCGGGCCCCCCGGGGGGTGTTTTTAGCTGGCCGGGGGGCCCGAGCCC
>JANNVG010000931.1:0-1798 GCA_031414395.1 Fimbriiglobus sp. | reverse complement strand
CTCGCTCGCGCGTCGGGCTAACAAGTCGCGGTCAGTCCTTCTTCTCCTTCTCCCCTTCTTCGATGGCCTTCTTGAGCGACTTCACCGCGGCGACCGGTACGAACAAGTCCACCCGCGCCCACTGCTTGGTGGCCGACACCGCCACCCCGATGTACGACGGGTCGCCCGTCACCTTGCCGATCTTCGGCAACCCCGCCCCCGCCCCGCCGGGGATCGCCCCGCCCAGGTTGCCGGCGTACTCGGCCAACTGGCCGAGCATCTGCACGGCGTCCGTCAGCATCAGGTAGCTGGCCTCGGCCGGCAGTTGGCCGCGGGTGGCCGCGAACGCCTTGTCGTCGCCCGCCTTCGCCTTCGGGGTGGCGAACTCGTCCAGCAGTTTCTTCGCCGCGTCCCAGTCCTTGCCGCTCACCTGCACGAACCGCTTGCCGTCGGTGCCGAACCAGATGGTCTGCTTCTCCGGCATCAACTTCTTCATCGCCTCGATGGCCGCCTCCCGCTGGTCCGCGTCCGGGGTGGCCTTCACCGACGCCTCGAAGTCGATTTCCACCACCGCCGAGTGGAGCGTGAAGCCGGCGTGCTTTTGCGCGTCGGCCGTCACCTTCGGCTTCTTCTTCAGCACCAGGTTGCTGTACTTCGCCCCCTCGTCCAGCGCCTTGAACACGGCCAGCCGCGCGTCGGTCAGCTTCGCCGGGTCTTTGAACGTGCCGGCCGACAGCGCGGCGAAGTCCGGCCCGGACAGGCCGACCGTGTCGCCGTCGTTCGCGGCCAGCAGGTCCACCAGCTTGTTGATGGCGTCGGCCGCCTTGTCGTCTTCGGACGTGAACTCGGGCATCATCCGCCGCTGGATGCCACCGATGCCGCTCCCCCACCGGCTGCCGGTGTACCCGGTCATCCCCTTCGGCAGGTCGGCGAGTGCTTTCAGGCCCGACGGCTTCTCGGTCGCCAGCACCTTGTCCGTCTCGCTACCGGCGATGAACGCCCCTTCGATCCGCACCGCCGCACCTTCCGGCCGGGCTTCTACCGCGATCACCACGCCGGTCGCGTCCTCGACGATCTGGAACACGCCGTCGATGAGCGCCTTGGCCATCTCGATCTGGCTCTTGTCCAGTTGGTTGCCGAACAACTGGAACAGTTGGCCGACGGCCGCCCGCGCCTGGGCGATCGGCCCGGCGTACTCCTCGTTCACCCGCGTCACGTTCACGAACACGCCCACGTCGGCACTCAGGAAGGCGTCGGCCAGCGTGCCGAGCGTCTTCGCCGACAGCTTGTCGTACTTGCCGGCGTAGGCGTCGGCGGTGTCCTTGCTCGGGCTGGCGATCACGTACCCGGCCCCGTTGTCCACCAGATACAGCGTCGATCCGTTCTCCCCGAACTCCGTCTCGTCCACCCCGCCCTTGCCCTTCTTGAAGGCCTTCCGCTCGCCCTCGGTGAGGAACTTCTCGCGGAACGTCTTGGCGTCCTTCACCGGCAGCAGGACGGCGACGGGCGGCTCGTCGCTCATGATCTCGGCCAGCAGGCCGACGGCCACGAACGCGCGCCCCTGGCCGTCGAGTCCGGCGAGGTCGCGGCCTTCGAGCAGACCCTTCAGCAGTTCGTCGATCTGCTTGCCGGCTTCCTTCGCGGTGTCGGCGTCCACCCCTTGCAGCATCTTCACGATGCGGTCTTTCGTCCGCTCGACGCCGTTCAGTTGCACCACCAGCATGGCGTTCGCCGCCACCGGCAGCTCTTTGATGTCGCCAGACTTGCCGCCGACCGGCACGGGGGCGGCCACGAGTGCGACCGGGGCGAGGACCGCCAC
>JANNVG010000930.1:0-2789 GCA_031414395.1 Fimbriiglobus sp. | reverse complement strand
GCGGGGGGGGCGTCTGTGGGGGCGGCGGCGGTGGTTCGGGGGTCGGTTCTTTTTCAAAACCCCCCCCCGCCCCCCCCCCCCCCCCCCCCCCCCGCCCGCCTGGAGAATGTATGCCCTTCACAGTCCGCACCGCCCCCGCGTCCGCCGCCGGCACGCCCGACACCGCCTACGTGTTGACCGACATCGCCGACACCGTCCGCGCCGAGGTGTGGCCGGGGTTCGGGTTCAACTGCCTGCGGTGGCAGATCCGCCAGCCCGACGGCACCTGGGGGAGCGTGCTGTATACCGCACCCGATTGGGACACGAATCCAGTGCCCACCCGCAGCGGGCACCCCATTCTGTTCCCGTTCCCGAACCGACTCGACCGCGGGCGGTTCACGTGCGAGGGCAAAGAGTACCAACTGCCGCTGAACGAGAGCACCGGCACGCACGCCATCCACGGGTTCACCCCCCGTGCCCGCTGGCGGGTGATCGGCGCCGGGAGCGAGAAGGGGCACGCCTTCGTGAGCGGGCAGTTGCAGATGTCGAAGGACTTGCCGGGGGCGACGTGGCCGGGCGATTTCGTCATCACAATCACTTACGAACTACACCAGTCGGCGCTGGTGGTGGATTGCCTGGTGGAGAACGTCGGCCCCGGCCCGCTGCCGTTCGGCCTGGGGTATCACGCCTACTTCGCCATCCCCGACGTGCCGGACGCCACCGCCGACGAGATGACGCTAATGGCCCCGTCGGGCGAGCTGTGGGAGGCAACTGCCGGCATCCCCACCGGGCAACGGCTGCCGGTGCCGGCGGAGTTCGACTTCCGTACCGCGAGGGCGATTGGAGGGACGCACCTGGACACGCTGTACGCCACCGGCACCAAGCTTTCCACCGTGTCACGGCTGTCGCACCCCCGCTCGGCCGGCACGCTGCACGTGTCCGCCCCGGCCGACTTCCGCGAGCTGGTGCTGTTTACCCCGCCGCACCGCAAGGCCGTGGCCATCGAGCCGTACACCTGTGCGAGCAACGCCGCCCACCTGCCGGACGGCGGCTGGCGGGTACTCGCTCCGGGCGGGCAGTGGGCGGCCGGCGTGCGGTACGAGTGGCGGGTGTGAGTGGTCTGGTGGCACAGGCAGGAATGCCTGTGCCGCTGGCGGGGTTTGCGTTCGGGGCCATTGCGAACTAGACTTCCGCGTCCGCCGATGATGGCGGAGTATGCCCGGACCGAGAGTTTGAGGCCAGGACCGATGCCACTCTTCGGGTCGCCCCAGAAACGCCTGCCGTCGGCCCCGCAGCCGGTGTCGGGCACCCACCGGGTGCCGGCCGACCGCTACCTGGGGCAGAAGTTCCTGGGCAAGTACACGGTCGGCCAGTTCCTGGGCGAGGGCAGCAACGCCCACGTGTACTTGGCGTCCGACCCGGCCAACCGCCGGCAGGTGGTGGTCAAGCGGATCAAGGACGAGGCGGCCAGCGCCACGCGGTTCCGCCAGTTCTTCGAAGCCGAAGTGCAGAGCATGAGGCGGTTCAACCACCCGTACATCGTGCGGCTGATCGACGCCTCGCTGGACGACAAGCTGGGGCCGTGCCTGGTGCTCGAGTACATCAGCGGGGTGACGCTGGAGGGCGTGCTCGACCGCGAGAAGACGATGACCCCCGACCGCGTCGGGCGGTTCCTCGGCCCGCTCGCCCACGCCCTGTACGCCGCCCAACTCGGCGGCATCGCCCACCGCGACCTGAAGCCGGCCAACCTGATGGTGACCGGCTACCGCACCGACGCCGAGAGCGTGCGGGTGATGGACTTCGGGTTCGCCGGGTTCACCAGCAAGCCGCACATCCAGTTGGCCGAACTGACCGGCGTGGGGCAGGCGTCGGCGTGCGGCACGCCCGCCTACGTGTCGCCGGAGATGGTCCGCGGGGACAGCACGGACGCGCGAGCGGACATCTACAGCGTGGGGGTGATGCTGTACGAGATGCTCACCGGCCACCTGCCGTTCGAGCAGCACAAGCTGGAAGACCTGCTGGAGGCGCACGTCCGCACGCCGCCCCCGCGGTTCGGCCGGCACGGGTTCGGGCACATCCCGCCGGGCGTCGAAGGGGTGGTGCAGATCGCGCTGTCCAAGTACCCGAGCGAGCGGCAGCAGAGCATGAAGGAGCTGTGCGAGGGGTTCGGCAAGGCGGTCGGGTGGGACGTGTGGGGGATGACCGCCCCGGCCGGGTACAGCTACGACCCGCCGGCCGAGGAGGACGCCATCGACCTGGTGGCGGTGGGTGAACCGGTGCCCGCCGACCCGGCCATCGACCCGTACGTCCTGTCCGACCGCTTCGAGGCGACGCTGCCGGAGAAGCTGGCCGCCATCAAGCTTCGGGGGTTCATTGAGGACGCCCACGGGCAGGTGGTGGAGAGCGAGCCGGGCCTCATCCGCGTGCGGGTGGAGATGCCCGGCGGGGGCGGCCCCGACACCCCGCGGGGCGGCAGCCGCGTGCTGGCCTTCCTGAGCGGGGTGATGCGGACGCCGGGCGTGGCGAAGGGGCAGGAGCCGATCGAGATCGAACTGCGGATGCAGAAGCACGACGCGAACAAGGTGGTGGTGCAGGTGGCCTTCCGCCCGGTGCGGCCGTACCTGCCCACCGACCCCGAGCACTGGGCCGGGCGGTGCGAGGCGTATTACAGCCACCTCCGCAAGTTCGTCATGCCCGCGGGCTGACGGAGGCATCCGAACGGGTGGCCGACTCACGCCGAGAGTCGGGAGGGGGCCGTCGCCGGGCCCGCCGGCGGGGTGCGAGTACAGGCCCACACCCCCTCCACACCC
>JANNVG010000929.1:0-1523 GCA_031414395.1 Fimbriiglobus sp. | reverse complement strand
CCGGGGGGGGCTTGGGGGGAGGCCGTGGGCCGGGGGGGGTTGGGGGGGGCTGGTTTCATGTGGGCGGCCCGCGCCGCGCGGGTATAAAACCCCGGCCCGCGGAGCGCGCAGACCACTTTTTCTGTTTGCTTTCGGGCGATCGGCGGGCATATACTTCGGGCGTGTCGCGGATCCCGTTCCGCGACGGACTGGAGGCCGACGGTGCCCCCACTGGTTCGGGGAATCCGAAGGCGTTACTCAATTCCAAAGGAGGTGGTCCGTTGACCGATCATTGTAGCCAGGTCGGGCGGCTGTCCTAACGGCCGCAAACGGGTGACCGTTTGCGACGGCCGCCCCGAGTGTTCACTCGGCGACCCGTGGAAGGGAATGGTCCCTCCCACGGGTCGTACTGTTTTTATGCCACTCACTTTGTTACCATGGCGGACAGTTCCGAGGGTCTTCCATGTCCACCGCCACCTTGCCGCCGCCGGCGCTCGTTTCGGCCGACGACTTCTTGCGCAGTCACGTGGACGAGTCGGGGGTCGAACTGATCGACGGGGTCATCACGAGGTTGCCCATGCCCGGTAACGATCACGGCGTCATCTGTGGGAACGCCTATCACCACGTCCGGGAGGTGGTCAAGGCTGGGAACTTGGGCCGGGTGATGTGCAACGACTCGTTCGTCCGCACCACCCCGACTGGTGTCCGCGGGGCGGATGTTTCTTACATCAGCTATTCCCTACTGCCTGCACACGTGCCGACTCCGAAGGGGGCGTTGACACCCCCGCTCGAACTGGTGGTCGAGGTGCGGTCGCCGACGGACCCGTACAAGTTGCTAGTGAACAAGGCCTACGAGTACCTCGACGCCGGGGTTCTGGTGGTCATGCTCATCGACCCGGAGACGGAATCGGTCGGGGTGTTCCGGGCGAACGAGTTGCCGATCCGGTTCCAAAACGGTGATGTGGTCGTACTCCCCGACATCCTCCCGACGTTCGCCGTGCCGGTCGCTAAGTTCTTCGAGTAACTCCCACGGCCTTCGCCCATGCCCGCGTATCGCGTCGCCGTCGTCGGGTACGGCATGATCGGCTCGGTGGCGTCGTACCTGCTCACCCGCGACGGGCACGCCGTGAGCCTGTTCGAGCGGGCGGAGGAGGTGACGGCCGTCGGCGCCGGCATCCTCCTCCAGCCGTCCGGCCAGCAGGTGTTGAAGCACCTGGGCATTCTGGACCGCGTCGCCGCCCACTCCGCCCCGCTGCACGAGCTGCACGCCGTCCACGCCGACGGCCGCACCCTCATCCGCAACAAGTACGCCGACTACGAGCCGGGGATGCACTCCTACGGCACGCACCGCGGGGTGCTGTTCGAGGCCGCGAAGTCGCTCGTCGAGACGCAGCCGGTGGACATTCACCTGGGCACCGACATCGTTCGCAGAAGCGTCGAGAACGGCAAGGCGTGGCTCATCGCGGCCGACGGCAAGCGGTTCGGCCCGTTCGACTTCGTGGTGTGCGGGGACGGCTCGCGGTCGGTGTTGCGGACGGCGATGG
>JANNVG010000928.1:0-6671 GCA_031414395.1 Fimbriiglobus sp. | reverse complement strand
GCGGGGGGGGGGCGGGCGTGGGCTACGCCCGCCCCGGGGGTGGGGTCGTGGTCTGTTCGCAGAGCGAATGGAACACTTCACCCCACCCCCGCCGCCTCGCTCCGCTCGGTCGGCGACCCCTCCCCGGCGAGGAGGGGTGGTAAGAAGTGGCCTTGTCGTTCTGTTGATTCAGCCGTCCATTCGCACCCCACCGGACCCTGCATGTTCGCCGCCGCCGACGACGCGCTCATCGCCACCATCGCCGTCGGGCTGGCCGCCGCGTTCGTCGGCGGGCTGATCGCCCACCGCCTGCGGCTGCCGCCGCTCGTCGGCTACCTGCTCGCCGGCATCGCCGTCGGCCCGTTCACCCCCGGCTTCGTGGCCGACTCGCACCTGGCCCAGCAGTTGGCCGAGGTGGGCGTCATGCTGCTCATGTTCGGCGTCGGCATGCACTTCTCGGTGAAAGACCTGTGGGCGGTGCGGGCGATCGCCGTGCCGGGCGCGGTCGTGCAGATCGTGCTGGCCACCGCGATGGGGTGGGGGCTGTCGGCCGTGTGGGGGTGGCCGTTCGGGGCCGGGCTGGTGTTCGGGCTGGCGCTGTCGGTGGCCAGCACGGTGGTGCTGCTGCGGGCGCTCGAGGCCCGCGGCCTGCTGAACTCGCCCGACGGCCGCATCGCCGTCGGCTGGCTGGTGGTCGAAGACCTGGTGATGGTGCTGGCGCTGGTGCTGCTGCCGGCGTTCGCCGGGCCGCTCGGGTCGGACGCGGCCGAGCCGCCGGCCGGCGGGCCGTGGGTGGCCGCCGGGCTGACGGTGGTGAAGGTGGCGGCGTTCGTGGCCGTCATGCTGCTGGCCGGGGCGAAGGCGTTCCCGTGGGTGCTGAAGAGGGTGGACCGCACCGGCTCGCGGGAGCTGTTCACCCTGGCCGTCATCGGCCTGTCGGTGGGGGTGGCGTACATCTCGAAGGAGCTGTTCGGCGTGTCGTTCGCGCTCGGCGCGTTCTTCGCCGGCGTGGTGGTGCACGAGTCCGAGTTCAACCAGCGTGCGGCGAAGGAACTGCTCCCCCTGCAAGACGCCTTCGCCGCCCTCTTCTTCGTCTCCGTCGGGATGCTGTTCGACCCGAAGGTGCTGGTCGAGCAGCCGCTCCAGGTGCTCGCCGTCGTCGGCGTCATCGTGCTGGGCAAGTCGCTCGTCGCGTTCGGGCTGGTGCTGTTGCTCCGCCGCCCGCTCGCCACCGCCCTGACCGTGTCGGCGTCCCTCGCGCAGATCGGCGAGTTCTCGTTCATCTTGGCCGTGGTGGGGTTGGAGTTGAAGCTCCTCCCGCCGGCCGGGCAGAGCCTGATCGTCGCCGGCGCGCTGCTGTCGATCACGCTCAACCCGCTCGTCTTCTCCCTCGTCGGGCGGGTGGGACACGCACGTGCAGGAGCCGTGAAGATTCGTTGAATACCTCAGACGGGCATCGTGGACCGACACGCGACGGGTAAGGTCAGGAGGTGCCGTCATCCCCTCGCGTCCGCCGCCCCGAGGTCGTTCACATGCCCCGCCGCTCCGCGTTCACGCTGATCGAACTGCTCGTCGTCATCGCCATCATCGCCATTCTCATCGGCCTGCTGTTGCCCGCCGTTCAGAAGGTGCGGGAAGCCGCCGCCCGCATGAGCTGCTCGAACAACCTGAAGCAGCTCGGCCTGGCCGCCGCCAACTACGAGAGCGCGTACCAGACGCTCCCGCCCAGCCTGTTCGTGAACATCGGCAACCCGCCCGGCGGGTCGGGGCAGCCGGGCTTCCCGTACCCGGCCGTCGTGCACAGTTGGGCGGTCAACATGCTGCCGTACATCGAGCAGGAGAACGTGTACCGCCAGTACAACATGAACTTCCCCTGGTTCTCCTCGCCGGCCATCGTGCCGGGCACCCCGGACAACCAGGCCCCCCTGCGGACGCAGATCAAGACGTTCATCTGCCCGAGCACCCCCGGCGGGTCGAACCGCACGGTGAGCGGCACGTTCAACTTCGCCGCCAGTTTCCCGTACCAGAACCTGGCCGTGACCGACTACGCCACCAACAGCAGCATCAACTCCGGGTCGATCACCTTCTTCGGCTACCCGTCCGGCACCACCTCGGCGAACTTGTACAGCGGGATGCGGCCCGAGCTGAAGGGGGCCGGGGTGCCGCTGCTCGGCGTGCCCGCCTCCCGCCCGGCCACGTTCACCTCCATCACCGACGGGACGAGTAACACCATCCTGCTGTGCGAGAGCGCCGGCCGCCCGGACTATTACATCGGCGGGGCGCGGCAGGCGGGGGCGAACAACGACGGCGGGTGGGGGCACCACGAGAACGACTACGGCCTGGACGGGGCGATCTCGAAGGCCAACCGCTCCAGCCCCGGCAACTGCGTCATCAACTGCCACAACGACAACGAGACGTACGCCTTCCACACCGGCGGGGCCATGCACGCCTTCTGCGACGGCAGCGTGCGGTTCATCAAGGACAGCATCAGCCCGCAGACCTACGCCGCCCTCATCACCGCCCAGGGGGGCGGCCTGACCGCGGCCGAAGTGGCCCCCAGTACCGACTGACCACGCCGCCAACACGACTGTAGCCGGGGTCTATGACCCCGGTCATTCCGGCCTCACAGAGGCCGGCTACAAGTTCACGGAGTCCGCATGTCCCGCCTCGCCCCAGTCGTCGCCGCGGTCGTCTGCCTCGCCCTCGTCGGGTGTGGGGGCGACGGCAAGCCGGCGACCGTGCCCGCCGGCGGCAAGGTGACGTTCCGGAAGACCACCCCGCCGGTCGGCGCGCTGGTGGTGTTCCACCCGACCGACCCGGCGACGGAGAAGACCATCGGCGGCAAGCCGTTCGGCAAGGTGGCCGACGACGGCACCTTCAAGCTGACCAGCTATGCCGAGGGGGACGGTGCCCCCGAGGGCGAGTACGGGGTGACGGTCGACTGGCGGGTGAAGGGCAAGGAGGGCGGGATGAGCCTGACGGACGGGGGCGGCGGCGGTGCCCCCAGACTCCATCCGAAGTACAGCAACCCGCAGCAGCCGTTCACCAAAGTGACGGTCAAGAAAGGGGCCGACAACCAGTTCACCTTCGACGTGGACTGACGGCCCGAGGGTGCGGTTCGCTTTTCCCCAAGCCTGATTTCTCAGTACCCCCGTGGCGTGCCGAGGCCGCCGCGGTGGGGCTTGGGGTGATACCCGTCCGGCGGGGTCGGCAGGCTGAGCACGCACTCCCGCGAGCAGGCGTTCACCAGCAGCGGCATCACGTCGGTCGCCACCCGCAGCGAAATCCAAACCCGGTGCGTGCGGAAGTCCTCGAACGGGCGGGCGCACACGCTGCACGGCCGCACCGGCGGGCCGAGACCGGGCAGGTGCAGCGCGTGCGGCTCGTCCGGGTTCTCGAGCGACGGGAACGGCGGGTGGGATTTAACATTACCGTAGAGGGCACGGGTGCTGATTGTGCTCCTCTGGAGGTAAGGGCAGCGGGCGATCTCATACGGGAACCAGTGCAGCCGGTATGAGGTGTACGGGACGAACTCCTCCAACGCGCTCATCTCCCCGATCTCAGGCGGAATGCGAACGAGACTGCTGCCGTACAGGTGAAGGCGTTTCACACGCTTCAGCTTGCCGATGGTCGGTGGCAGGGTGATCAGGAAGTACGTTGCATCGAAGTCGTGTGAGCCGAGCGTGAACTCCTCCCGACCGTCGGCGACCGCCATCTCGATCAACTCACTGAGCCGGTCCCACGGTTCACATTCGGTGTCTTGTGGTTCGATGTGGAGGCGCAGAAGTGCGGCACGCTTCCTCAGTTGCCCGGCACCAACGTCGTAACAATCGCAATACGCACGGTAGGCGTCGGGTTCACGTTGCAAATAGGCCCGCTCCGGTTCCATCACCACCAACCAATCCAGTTCGCACCCCAATCGCAACCGGCTCAACTCCACTTCTCCCGGCACGCGGTGAACGTGATCGGGGCCGAGCATTCGCAACTCCGCGTGCAGACGCACGAACGGCCCGCGGGGGTCGTCGCGTTCGTCCAGCCAGTCGGCGTACACCAACCGCTGCAGGTCGTCGGCCGGGTTTGCGGCGATGGCGGCAAGGAAGGCGTCTTCAGTGGACATGGTCGGCCACGCTGGATTGGTGTCGCCGGCGCGCTGCACTTGCGTCATCACCCCGGCAGCACGACGATCTTGCCGGTGAGTGTGCCCTTCTTGCCGACGGTGTTGTCTTCCTGAAGCTGGTGGGCGGCGGCGGCGGCCTTCAGCGCGAACGTCTGGCCGATGACCGCCCGCAGCGCCCCGCTCGCCATCCACGTGTTCATGTCGTTCGCGCACGCCCGCTGCTCGTCCGGCGTCATGGCGAACATGACGAACCCGAACAGGCTCAACCCCTTCACATAGAACGGGCCGTTCGGCCACACCGGGCGGGCCTGCCGACCGGCCATCACCACGACTCGCCCGCGGGCGGCCATCACGTCGATGGTCTTGTCCAGGTCGCTCGGCGGGAGCGTCTCGAAGTACACGTTGACCCCCTTGCCGTCGGTCGCGTCCTTCACCCCCTGCACCACGTCGTCGGTCTTGTAGTTCAGCACCACATCGGCCCCGAGGTCGGCGGCCACCTGCGCCTTCGCCGCACTGCCCACGGTCGTAATCACCGTCGCCCCCACCGCCTTCGCCATCTGCACCACGCACGCCCCCACCCCGCCGGTGCCGCCGTTCACGAACACCGTCTCGCCGGCCTTCAGGTTGGTCCGCCAGAACAGCCCCAGGTGTGCGGTGATGCCCACCAGCGCGAGCGCCGCGGCGTCGGCCTCCTTCACACCGTTTGGCAGCGGGTAGAGCCACTGCTCGCCGGTCACGACGGACTCGGCGAACGTGCCCTGTCGGCCGAGCAACCCCTGATTGCTGCCCCACACGCGATCACCCACCTTGAAGCGAGTGACGCCCGGCCCGACGGTGTCCACCGTCCCCGCCAGATCGCAACCGGGGATGAACGGCTTGGGCAATGTCATGGCGACGATGCCGGCGCGGATGTAGGTGTCCACCGGGTTGAGCGCGGCGGCGGCGACCTTCACCCGCACCTCGCCGGCCTGCGGGTCGGGCGTGGGCAGCTCGCCGTAGCGGATCACGTCCGGCCCGCCGGTCGTCTCGATGTACGCGGCTTTCATGGCAGACCCTTCTCAACAAGAGGAACGCGGATGACGCGGAGGAGCGCAGATGAACGCGGATCAAGGCAGTTCACCACGGAGGCACAGGGACACAGAGAAGACGAGTGGGAGTGTGAAGACACAGTACTCTCTTCCGTCTTCTCTGTGTCCCTGTGCCTCCGTGGATAGGCCGTATTGACTGAAGCTCGGCAATCCTGGCGGGTCAGGCGGGCATGATGTCGATGGCCGCGAGCCAGACGACGCCGAGGAAGTTCCTTGTTGTCGTACCGGGTGGCCACCCGTCGGGACGGCTTGACCCGCCCGAAGAACCGCTCCACCCCGCTCCGCTCCTTGTTCAGGTGGCGGTCGTACTCATGATGGTTGTCGCGAGAGAGCCGTGGGAACGGGCTGTGAGTAATGTAGGGGGCCGGAGGATTGCGGTGCTCACCTGCGATCACTTGGCCTGCCACACTCGCGCCTTCCGCAGCCTGACCTGCCCGGAAGTGGTTCCGGCCACTTCCCCCCCACCCCTCCGCGGACCCACTCCCGATTTTCGGTAGCGCCCTTGCCGGCCAAGCACTTACGGCGAAACGGCGACCTGCGGCGAACCGGCGGAGGAACTCGCCGGGTGGCAACATTCTGCCGGATGCGGGCGATTCCGCGGTTTTTTCCCCGGCCCGAAACACTGCCTATCACACTACTTGCGACAATCATGTGGTTGCGCACGCGAACGACAATTGACACGCCTCGGCAGCCTGTGTACATTCCTAAGCAGAACGCACGGCCGGTGAGCGACGTCCTCCACCCGAGACGCTCCGATGCGCACCCGCAAGTTCCTCCTGTTCGCCGTCCTCGCGGTCGCGGCCGTCGTCACCGCCCGCGTCCTCGGCGTGTGGGTGGGCGGGCTGTTCTTCTCCCCGCCGACCACCCCCACACCCGCACCCGCCCTCGTGTTCGCCGCCGAAGACCTGACCTTCGGGCCGATCCCGGAGAGCGAACCGATCGAGCGCGACCTCCGCCTGACGAACACCACCGCCGAGCCGATCAGCGTCGAGCGGTTCGACACCAGTTGCTCGTGCCTGGGCATCGAACCGGGCGGCAACATAACCCTCGCCGCCGGGGAGACGAAGACGCTCCGGATCAAGTTAAAGGCGGCCATCCCGGCGAACGCCAAGCTGTCCGCCGACGGCCTGTTCGACGAGACGGTGACGGTGACGGCGGTGGTGCCCGTGGCTGTCAACCCCGCCCGCCGCCTGCCGGCCGAGTTCCGCTACACCGTGCGGCAAACGGTCGCGTTCGACCCGCCGGTGGTGTCGCACCGCGAACCGCTGACGGCGAAAGCCACCCTCACGCTTCGCTCGCCGATCACCGACGTGCGCGTGCTGCCGCACCCGGAATGGGTGGTGACTGTGACGAATGGCACTTACTTCTTGTTAACCCCTTTGGCCATCTGGCGTTTCAGTTCGGCACGGGGTGTGGTCAACCAACCGTAATGGTCCTTCCGCCG
Source organism: Fimbriiglobus sp. (assembly GCA_031414395.1). Classification (GTDB taxonomy): domain Bacteria; phylum Planctomycetota; class Planctomycetia; order Gemmatales; family Gemmataceae; genus JALHQU01. Next base: position 43 of record JANNVG010000928.1, on the reverse strand, counting down.
CTTCTTCCGCCGCGGCTCATATCGGTCCGGCCGGTCAGCGACC
>JANNVG010000927.1:0-1982 GCA_031414395.1 Fimbriiglobus sp. | reverse complement strand
GAACACCCCCTCTCCCGTGGGAGAGGGGGCCGGGGGGTGAGGTCTCGGAACAGACACCCCCTCTCCCGTGGGAGAGGGGGCCGGGCCGGGAAGTCCGGGGAATACAATCCCCCCACCCCTCCCCCGCGAGCCTCCGTCATGCCCCGCGCGCTGTTCGCCCTGCTGCTCTTCGCGTCCCCACTGCTCGCCGCCAAGCCGAACGTCGTGCTCGTCGTCATCGACGACCTGGGCCAGACCGACCTCGCCTGCTACGGCAGCAAGTACCACAAGACGCCCCACCTCGACGCCCTCGCCAAGAGCGGCGTGAAGGTCACCGACGCCTACTCCGCCTGCCCGGTGTGCAGCCCCACCCGCGTGGCGCTGCTCACCGGCAAGCACCCGGCCCGGCTGAACATCACCGACTGGCTGCCCGGTCGCCCCGACCGCCCCGACCAGCGGGTGAACCGGCCGAAGATCCGCACCGAGCTGCCGCTCGAAGAAGTCACACTCGCCGAAGAGTTGAAGAAGGCCGGGTACGCCACCGCCCACGTCGGCAAGTGGCACCTGGGCGGGAAGGGGTTCGGCCCGACCGATCAAGGCTTTGATGTGAACGTCGCCGGCGACGACACCGGCACCCCGCTCAGCTACTTCGCCCCGTTCAAGAAGAACGCCCGCCAGATGCCCGGCCTGGAAGACGCCAAAGAGGGCGAGTACCTGACCGACCGCCTGACCACCGAGGCCGAGAAGTTCATCACCGCCAACAAAGATAAACCGTTCTTCCTGTACCTCGCCCACTACGGCGTTCACACCCCGCTGACGGCCAAGAAGGAGTTGATCGAGAAGTACAAGCAAGGTCCGCTCGGCCGGCAGTCGAACCCGACGTATGCGGCGATGGTGGAGAGCATGGACGAGAGCGTGGGCCGCGTGCTGAAGACGCTGGATGACCTGAAGCTGGCCGACAACACGGTCGTCATCTTCACTTCGGACAACGGCGGGCTGGCCACGATGGAAGGGGCGGTCAACGGCATCCCCGCGACCATCAACAGCCCGTACCGCGAGGGCAAAGGGTTCCTGTATGAAGGTGGCATCCGCGTGCCGTTCATCATCCGCGGGCCGGGCGTGAAGAGTGGCGTGCCGGTCATCAGCACCGACGTGATGCCCACCGTCCTCGGCCTGTGCGGGGTGAAGAGTGATGTGAAGTTCGACGGCCGCAACCTCGCCCCTCTGCTCGGCGGCGGCGAGTTGGAGTACACGCCCACCTTCTACTGGCACTACCCGCACTACGCCAACCAGGGCAGCCGGCCGGGCGGGGCGATCCGCGACGGCAACTGGAAGCTGATCGAGTTCTACGACCGCGAGCGGCGGGAGCTGTTCGACATCTCCAAAGACGTGAGCGAGAGCCGCAACCTGGCGGCTGACAAGCCGGACGTGGTGAAGGAGCTGGCGAAGAAGCTGGCCGACTGGCGGACGGACGTGGGGGCGAAGATGCCGACGCCGAACGCGGACTACAAGCCGAACCCGCAGGCGGCCGACGGCAGCATCACATTGAAAGGGCTGACCGGCGACGCGCACGGCGTCATGCTCCGGTTCGAGCCGCTGCCGCACAAGAACACGTTCGGCTTCTGGGTGAACAAGGACGACTACCTGACGTGGGAATTTGAAGTGACAAAGCCGGGCACGTTCGACGTGGAGTTGACGCAGGGGTGCGGCAAAGGCAGCGGCGGGTCGGAGGTGGAACTGAGCGTCGGCGAGTCGAAGACGACGCACACGGTGAAGGACACCGGCGGGTTCCAGGCGTTCGAGAAACTGCCCGCCGGCAAGCTGACCGTGGCGAAGGCCGGGCGGCACACGCTGACGGTGAAGGCGAAGACGAAGCCCGGCGCGGCCGTCATGGACCTGCGGCAGGTGCTGCTCACGCCGGAGAAGTGACGCGGGCGGTCAGCGGCCGCGCTGGAGCCGAGTAGGGTGGGTCCAGCGAGCGCCTCGCTCGCGCCGACCCACGG
>JANNVG010000926.1:0-8722 GCA_031414395.1 Fimbriiglobus sp. | reverse complement strand
GGGGGCCGGGGGGTGAGGTCTCATCCCCTATCATGCCCCCACCACATCCCCCGGTGCCGCCATGCCGTTCATCGACCGCACGTCCGCCCCGCCGCTCGACCTCGCCCCCGGCGTGCGGCTGTGGGTGTCGCACGGGCCGAGCCTCATGCTCTCGTATGTGGAACTCGACGCCGGGGCGGTCGTGCCGCTGCACCACCACCCGCACGAGCAAGGGGGCATGGTGGTGCAAGGGCGGGTGCGGTTCACTATCGGCGACGAGACGAAGGAGTGCGGCCCCGGCGACCAGTACCTGATCCCGCCGGACGTGCCGCACACCGTCACGGCCGTCACCGCGGCGGTGGTGCTGGACGTGTTCACCCCGATCCGCGAAGACTACGCCGCCCGCACGAACTCGTTCGTGTGATGCGGCTCTTGTAGGGCGGGTCGAGCGGGGAACGCTGGTGGCGTGGCGAGGAATCGGGATGTGAACCGCCGCCGACCGCCGCGACGACCCGCCGCGTTCCTGTGCGGCGGGGCGTCGCGGCCGGCTCGATTGTGGCGTGCGCGGTCCGGATGTTCGCATGACTGGTTGCGGTCGCCGGCCGCTCGACCCGCCCTACAAGACCCCGTCACACTGCCCTTCCCCTGTCTTCCACCCGTCGCTATATCCCGCCGGCCGAAATTCGTGCGCGGGGATTGCTATGCCCACCCGGTTCGTCGGGGTTGCCGCTGTCGCCCTGTTGGCGGTGGCCGTCGCGTTGTTGCCCACCCGCGGGCAGGAGAAGGACCGCACCCACCGCGACACCTTCGCCCGCAACAGCGATCTGGCCTGGGTGCGGGGCGACGCGAACGTCCACTTCGCCGAGAAGGGGCACGAGATCGACACCGTTCACGCCCGGCACGCGGGCACGTCCGAGCGGATCGCCATCGAGTCGAAGCCGGCACCGGGCGCCACGTCCGCCGAGTACGTCCACTACTACTACCGCACGCCCGTCGCCCCGGTGACGGACGAATTGACGGCGAGCGTGTACGTGAAGGGCATGAGGGGCGGCGTGCAACTGAAGGCCCGCGTGGTGCTGCCGAAAGAGAAAGACCCGAAGAACCCCGACAGCCCGCTGACCGTGCTGGTGCCCGGCGACACCTACGCCGACGTGCAGAAGTGGAAGCAGCTCGCCCTCGGCGACGTGAAGAAGGGGCTGACCGCCCAACTGCCGGCGCTGACGGCCAAGCTGGGCCGCGCGGTGGACACGGCCGACGCCTACATCGACCACCTGGTGCTGAACGTGTTCACCGGGGCGGGTGTGTCCGAAGTGTGGGTCGACGATTTGGCCATCGGCCCGGTGCTCCCGCCCGACCCGCGGGCCGACACCGGCAAGGGCACGGCGGGGCTGGCCGCGAACGCCAAGCGGAAGCCGCCGGCGGTGTCGTTCTCCGGCGGCGACATCCTGATCGACATGCACGACGACAAGGGCGAGCGGCCGTTCTTCATGCGGGCCGTGCGGCACTCCGGCGTGCCCCTGGGCGTGCTCGAACAGGCCCGCTTCAACACCGTCTGGTTCCCGGCCGACGTGTCCGACGAGGTGCTGGAGGCGGCCGTGCGGGCGAAGTTCTTCCTGGTGCCGCAACTGCCGCTGCCCGAGGCCGACTGGGACCCGACCAAGCCGAACCAGACCGACCCGGCCGTGATCGAGAAGGACGCCGACACGCTGGCCAAGCACTTCAAGCGGTTCTCCCCGACCGACGCGGTGCTCATGTGGGACCTGGGCAGCGGGCGGACGACCAGCCAGGTGCGGCGGGTGGCGCGGCTGGCCGAGGCGGTTCGCACGTTCGACCCCCGACGCCCGCGGGCCATCGACCTGTGGGACGGGTACGCCGCCTACTCGAACTACGTGGACGCCGTCGGCGGGCACCGCTGGCCGCTGTTCACCAGCTTGGAGTTGGGCGGCTACCGCGAGTGGCTGGCCCAGCGGCGGGCGCTCACCGCGCCGGGCAAACTGAGCTGGACGAACATCCAGACGCACCTGCCCGAGTGGTACCAGTCGGCGGTGTTCGGCAAGCCCAACTGCGAGCGGTTCGACTCGCCGGTCGGCCCGCACCCGGAGCAGATCCGCCTGCTCGCGTACATCGCCGTGGCGTCCGGCTACCGCGGGCTGACGTACTGGTCCGATCAGTTCCTGTCCGACGCCTGCCACGGCCAGCCGCGGCTGCTCGAGATCGCCCTGCTGAACGTGGAGATGGAACTGCTCGAGCCGCTGCTGCTGGCCGCCCAAGAGCCGGCCACGTGGCGGCCGACGACCGACCCGAACGTGCAGGCGGCGGTGCTCACGGCCGGCAAGGACACGCTCGTGCTGCCCATGTGGCTGGGCGGCGGCACGCAGTACGTGCCCGACAACATGAGCAACCCGACGCTCAGTATCGTCGTCCCCCGCATCCCGGACGGGGCGACGGCGTGGCGGGTGTCGGCGGCCGGCGTGGAGGAGTTGAAGAACCTGAAGAAGACGAACGAGGGCACGCGGGTGGACCTGCCCGACTTCGACACCACCGCCGCCATCGTGTTCACCACCGACATGTCGTGTACGGGCCGCATCCACCGCTGGCAGGAGAACACGCGGCACAAGTTCGCCCGCACGGCCGCGTACTGGGCACGACAACAAGCCTTCGCACAGTACGCGAAGACGGCCGAGGTCCACCGCCTGATCCTGGCCGCCGGCGGGCCGGACATCGCCGACGCGAAGAAGCTGTTCGCCCTGGCCGCCGAGCAGTACGCCGAGTCGGGCAAGCTGACCGACAACGACCAGCCGGCCGAGGCCTACGTGGCCGCCCGGCGGGCGCTCCGCCCGCTGCGGGTGATCGCCCGCGAGCACTGGCAGCAGGCGGTGGCCACCCTCGACGCGCCGAGCAGCAGCCCGTTCGCCGTCAGCTTCTACTCGCTCCCGCAGCACTGGCAGTTGGCCGCGCACGTGCGGGCCAGCCGGCCGGCCGGGAACGCCCTGCCGCACGGCGGGTTCGAGCTGAGCGAGGCGACGGGCAAGGACGGCGCGGCGGTCACGTCGCTGCCGGGGTGGAAGGTGCGAACGGTCACCCTCGACGATTTGACCCCGGCCGCCGCCCTCGTGAACACCGACTTCAAAGACGTGCAAGACCCGCCGATTGTTGAACCCGAGTTCGACCCCAGCCGGTACGCCGCCGGCCGCCCGGTGCCGACCGATGCGACTCGCGCCGCCTGCGCCCCGCGGCCGACCCTGGGTAGCCACTGCCTGCGGCTGGTGGTGGACACGAAGAAGGGGGCCGAGGCGCCGACCGCCCTGGAGCGGACGTTCGTGGCGGTGGACAGCCCGGCGGTGGAGTTGCCGCCGGGCACGTGGGTGCGGATCAGCTTCTGGGTGAAGGGGGGCGTGGGGGTGTCGCCCGACGGCCTGCTGGCGTTCGACTCGGTCGGCGGCGAGCCGCTCGGCGTGCGGGTCACGGCCACCCCCACGTGGAAGCGGTGTACCCTGTACCGCAAGGTGCCGGAGGCGGGCAAGCTGGCGGTCACGTTCGCCAACACCGGCATCGGGCAGGTGTTCATCGACGACGTGGCCGTCGAGCCGCTGGTGCCGGCCGGCGGGCCGGTGACGCCGGCCAAGCCGATCTCGGCCCTGTACCAACTCGACCGCGGGTCGCTGCCCAAGCCCCGCCCGCTGGCCGAAGACGCCCGCACCCTGCCGCGGCCGAAGGAGTACGACCCGACCAAGCCGCCGCCCGAACTGCTCCCCCGCCCGCGGACCGACCCGCCGCCGGAAGTGCTGCCCCTGCCGCGGCCGGCCTCCGAAGCGCTGCCGCTGCCGCGGTCGGCCCCGACCGGGGTGCTGCCCCTGCCGACGGTGCCACTGGTGCCGAAATGATTGGCCTCACCCCGACCGTCGCGGTGCTCGTCCGCGGGGCGGCGGCGGACGCCGCCGTCACCGTGCGGGCGGTCCGCACGTCCGCCGACCGCCCGCACGTCGTTTACCTCATCCTCGACCCGGACTCGCCGGCCGAGGCGTTGAATCGCGCCGCGGCCGTCCGCACCGAACCGCACCTGTTGTTCCTCGAAGCGGGCGTGGTGCCGGCCGGCGGCGGCTGGCTGGGCGGCTTGCTCGACGCGCTCGGCGGGCCGGTGGCGGCGGCCGTGTGCGGGCTGCACGGGTCCACCGAGCGGTTGTGCGGGCTGCTCACCCGCCGCGACGTGTTCGACCTGCTCGGCGGGTTCGACGCCGACCGCACCACCGCCGGCGGGCACATCGAAGACTACCTGGCCCGACTGATCGGCCACGGGTACGAGTGCGTCGCCCCGTCCGCCGCCCACTTCCTCGCTGGCCACCCGCAGCTCCGCAAGGCCGGGTGAGTGTTCTGCTCGCTCCGCGAGCGGGGTTAGAAGACCGCTCGCGGAGCGAGCAGAACACGTTGGGCGAATCGTGTATCCTGGTTTTTGGAGGTGTTCACCATGTCTGCCGTTCTCACCCCGCCGCTGCCGGCTGTGCCGGTCATCTCACCCCCGCCACAGCCGTTCCGCTGGACGCTGGAGCAGTACCGCGAGTTGGACAAAATCGGTTTCTTCAATGACCAACGCTACATGCTCCTCGATGGGATCATTTACGCCATGCCGAACCCGAGCAACCCTCACGATGTGGCGATGGGAAAAACCGACGACGTACTCCGCATCGTGTTCGCGGTCGGCCACCACGTGCGCTGTCAGATGGGGTTCGACATCGGGAATGATTCCGACCCCGTTCCCGATCTGGCGGTGGTGACCGGAGCGCGGGCGGATTACCTGACGGCGAAACCGCGCACCGCGGCGCTGATCGTCGAGGTGGCGGACTCGTCGGTGTTCACCGACAACACGACCAAAGCGGAGAAGTACGCCACCGCCGGCGTGCCCGACTACTGGGTCATCGACGTGACCGCCCGCGAACTGGTCGTCTTCCGCGACCCGGTGCCCCGGCCGGCCGGTCTGGGTGCCACCGCCTACCGCCAGCGGAACACGTTCGGCCCCGACGCACTCGTCGCCCCGCTCGCGATGCCCGCCGCGAGCGTGAAAGTGTCCGACCTGCTGCCGTAACGTGCCCGGCAGCCGATCCGACGGCGAAATGGCCACGGGCGAGGCGAGTGACCCCCGAGTGGCACACCCGGCGAGCGGGGGGCGCTACACCGCACACCGCCCGTCGTCGCACGCCGGCCGCTTCTTCTTCGGCAGCATCGGCCGCACCCACGCGAACACGGCGTACCCGAACCGGGCGAACCAGTTGAACACCGGCAGGCGGGTCAGCTTCGCCAGCCAGCGGAACCCCGGCACGCACTCCCACATGCCCACCAGGGCGTCGACGCCGAACAGCAGCTCCCCGCTCGCCTCGTCGCGGACGTGCATGTGCTTCTGCACCCGCACCGCATCGACGCCGTGGGCGGCCGGGTCGAAGTCGGGCAACGAGATGTCGATGTAGGCGAGCGAGCCGTCTTTCACCCGCTTCTTGAACATCCCGATCTCGGTCGCGCACAGGTGGCACAGGCCGTCGTAGAAGATGGTGCGGCGGACGGCGGTAGTGGACATGGGGGTATGGTAGGCGACGGAGTGGTCCGGACGGGTGGCCGACTCTCGCCGAGAGTCGCACGGGGAGCCGGACAGAGTGACAAGCGTGGAGTTGTTGAGAGCTGTTCCGCGCTCCACGTCTTCTTCCCAGGCAGCGGCCCCCGTCCGACTCTCGGCGAGAGTCGGCCACCCGTTCGGACCGTCGGCTCACGGGCCGTCGAACACCTTGGGGTCGGGCTTGGTCACGTCCACCGTCAGTTCGGTCCACTCGCCCAGCGGCTTCGTTTTCGTCCGCACGCCCACCTTCGTGCCCAGCTTCACCCCGACGAACTCCTTGTACTCGCTGAAGGTCAACTCCTTCATCACCGGCACGTTCCCCTCGCGGCCGTTGTACGTCAGGCGGGCGAGCAGTTTCGTCTTCGCGTCGAGGCCCACCCGCACGTACCCGACGGCCGGCACCCAGGCGTGAACCTCGCTCGCGGTCGCGTCTTTGCCCTCCGCTCGGGTCGCCACCACGGCCGGGTCGGTGAACGGGAACAGCAGGGCGAGCGCGTCCTCGTGGAACTGCGTGGTGAGCGTCTGGCGGGAGTCCGGGTCGAGGGGGCCTTTCTCCTTGTCGCCCACCGCCGCCCGCCACGCGCCAGTGGGGCTTTGCCCGAACAGCAGTTGCTGGCTCACCCCGCCGCCCAGGTCGAGGTCCATGCGCACGCGGTAGCGGCCGGGCCAACTCAGGTGGGTGGTCCAGGTGGCGTTGAACCGGCCGTTCGCCCCTTCCTGATAGCCCTTGCGGGTGAACGTGCACTCCCTGAACGCGGCCAGCTTGTCCGGCGACCCGCCGGTGTGGGCGGCGAGCATCTCGTCGAGCAGCTTCTTCGCGTCCGGGTCGGACGCCTCCGGCTTGGCCGGCGGCTTCAGCTCGTGGTCTTCCACCTTCGGCTTGTCGATCGCCTTGGCTTCGATGATGGGCGCCGGCTTCGTCCCGCACCCGATCAGGGCGAGGACGAGCGGGAGGACGGCGAGTGTGGCGAGACGGTTCATGCGTGTGTCCCTCAGTCGCCTTTCTGTAGCCGGCCTCTGTGAGCCCGGGCCGACCGGGGTCACAGACCCCGGCTACAATGTGGTCGGCTAACCACCCCACGCGGCCCGCCGCACCTTCTCGACCAGCACGTCGGACATGCCGCTCTGGGACAGCGACAGGTCGGTCAGCCCGCCCAGCCCGGCCCAATTCAACAACGCCTCGGCCGACTCGTCCGTGAGCAGGTTTCGGCTCAAATCCAGCCGCCCCAGCCGGCCGGGGGTGAGCGCGGCCGTCAGCGCCTTCACCCCGGCGTCGGTCATCTTGGTGTTGTACAAGGCGAGGTCGGCCAGTTGCGGCAGCCAGTCGGCTTCGCCCAGCACGTCGATCTCGCCCTTCATCAGGATGTTCTCGCCGAGCGTCAGCTTCCGCAAGCGGCCGAGGCTGGTCGCCTCCACCAGCCCGCGCAGCTTGGCCTGGCTGAGCATCGCCCCTTGCAGGTCGAGGTGCTCCAGTTGGCTCGTCACGGGCGAGCGGAACAGGCGGTCGAAGGTGTCGTTGGCGATCACCAGTTGCCGCAGGGCGAGGTGCCTCAGCTTGCCGAGCGTGCGGGAGTTGCTCAGCGCGTCCAGGGCGAACGGCGGCAGCGGGTTCATGGAAATGTCGAGCCGCTCCAGGTTCGACAGGTGCGGCGACTGGGCGATGGCCCGCAGCGCCTTGGCCGTCACCCCGCACCGGCACAGGTCGAGTTCGCGGAGGTTCTTCAGGTGCGGCGACTGGGCGAGGGCGAACACGGCGTCTTCGCCCACGTGCGTGTTCGACAGGCCGAGGCGGGTCAGGTTGGCGGCGTTCGGCGACTGGGCGATGGCGACGGCGCCGGCGGTGGTCAGTTCGCCACTGCCGAAGTCGAGGCTCCGCAACCCGGCCAGCAAATCAGACTCCGCCAGCGCGACCGCCTCGTCGGTGCCGACCACGTTGAACCCGAGGTCGAGGTCTTCGAGGTGGCGGACCGCCCCGCCTTTCACGAGAGCGTCCGTCACGCCCGTCAGGTGGCCGGCGTACCCGCTCACGGTTAAGCGGCGGATCTGTTTCACCGTGTCGGACGCGAACAGGTCACGGAGCAGCGGGTGCGGGAACTCGTCGCCGCTCAGGAACAGGTCGGTGAGTGACCGCAGGTGCGGCGCGCGGGCGAGGGCGGCGAGCAGCTTCGGGTCCTGGTCGTCGAGTCCGACCTCGGCGGCCCGCACGTCGGCGAGCAGCGGGGAGGCGAAGAACGCTTCGGCCGCGGCCGGGTCGTCGCTGTCGAACTCGACGCACAGCTTGTGCGGGCGGGCGGCCTTGAAGTCGGCCACCCGCCGCAGCATCGCCCCGCTGGTGCCGGTCAGCCGCAGCTCCCGCACGCCTGCCGAATCGAGCGGGTCGAACACGTCGGCCGGGGCGTCGTCGTCGGCCGACACATCAAACGCGGTGGCGTGCCGCCCGTGCGGGTGCGCCAGCAGCGCCCGCAGATCGGCCGCCGTCGCCACGCCGTTCAGGTCGAGCATTTCCAGCCACTCGCCGGTGCCGGTCGGCAGGCGGTCGAGCGCCGCCCGCACGGCCGCCACCGCCCCCGTCACCCGCAGCAGCCCGCGGTCGTACCGCCCGCTGGCGTGCGGGCTGTCGTCGTCCTCGCTCGTCGGGCGGTCGGTGAACTTGAACCAGTGCGGCCCGTTGTACGGCACCCCGGCCCACCGCCGCACGTGCTTCTTCAGCAGGCGGCCGAGGGCGACCAGCTCGTCGCACTGGTTCGGGTGCCACTCGCCGTCGTCCGTCTGGGCCAGTTGCAGGCGGATGAACTCGGCCCGCTCCGGGTCGCCGGCGGCCGACAGGTGGTCGGCCACGGCCCGCCGCGGGGCGTCGTCGGTCGGCGACCGTTTGGCGGCGGCCAGCAGCTCGGGCAGGGCGTCGGGCATGGTCTTCTTCGGGGGGCACAAGCGCCGGCGCGCGGGGACCGGGCGGTTGTCTTATACCAGGTTGCAGCGATGTCTTGCTGTCGCCGGGGTCTGTGACCCCGGTCTGACCGGCCTCACAGAGGCCGGCTACAGTATCCGATCACTGCAATCTGGTCTTACTGGGGCGAGGGGGGTCCGCCCAACGGCACACGCGGGGGATTTCGGGTCGTCGCCGGCGAGGGTGTGCCGCCG
>JANNVG010000925.1:0-7273 GCA_031414395.1 Fimbriiglobus sp. | reverse complement strand
CCTCTGGTTGAGTGACACGGCCGGAGTAACGCTCGACCTCGAAGCCACTTACGAGAACACCTGCCGGCCGCTCAACATCCGGTGAGTCCGAAAAGTCGTCGCCCCCCACCGCGGGCGGATTCCGACCACCCGCGGAGCGGGGCGGCGAGTTTACTTCCCCTGGTTCCAGTAGATGCGGGCGTTGCCGGTGGCACGCCCGACGGCCACGATGTCCGGCTTGCCGTCGGCGTTCAGGTCGGCAACGGTCAGGTCTTCCACCGCCACCCCGCCGTCGTCCAGGATGTACCGCGCCCACTTCTTGGCTTTCGCGTCGAAGCGGTAGAGTCGCACGCCCCGCTTTTCGGTGAACTTGTCGTCCTTCGTCGGGTTGTCGCGGACGCCGATGACGAGTTCGTCCACCTTGTCGCCGTCCAGGTCGGCGAACACCACCGCGTGCCCCCACCGCAGTTGGTCGTCCACTACCGTCCGCGTCGGCTTCTCGCCGACCGCGCCGTTGTACACCACCACGCTGTTCCCGTGCCACGGCTCGATGGTGGCCACCACCGCCCCGTCGGCTTTGTTCAGCGGCTTGGGGTCGGGGTTGACTGACCCGGAACGGATTTCGCTGGCCCCGCGGTTGCTCGCCGGCGTGGTCTGGTGCCCCTCGTGAACCAGCTTGGTGACGTGCTTGTTGCCGTTCTTGCCCAGGATGACGGCCGAGTACCCTTCGTAGCTGGCCGTGATGACGCTCATCGGCGACTTCTCACCCGGCACCGTGTACGGCCAGAAGTTGTGGACCACGTGCAGTTCCTCGCTGATCACTTCCGGCTTCCAACTCTCGGGCTTCTCGGGGTCTTTCGCCGGCACCTTGTACGCCACGATCCGCACCGGGCGGCCGTCCATCCAGTTCTTCTCCTTCGTCGCGTCGCGGCCCATGAGCGGGGCCATCACGATCTCCGGCTTGCCGTCGCCGTCGAGATCCGCCACTTTCACCCGGTGGACCGTCGGCTCGTCGCACGGGATCGGGTACATCGTCCACTCGTCGTCGAGCGTCTTGCCCCGTTTCAGCCATTGCAGGGTGCCGGAGTTCTTGGTGTCGAACGGCTTCCACCCGGCACCGACCACCAGTTCCGGCAGCTTGTCCCCGTCGATGTCGAGGGCGGTGATGCACACGTTGTCCGCCTTCGTCTTGCCGTCGAGCATCACCCGCTTCTTCCACGTCGGGTTCTGGTACCACACCACCTTGTGCTGATCGACGACCACGATGTCGGGCTTGGCGTCGCCGTCGATGTCGGTGGTGATGACCGCGTACCCGATCTTCAGCCCGGCGTCGATCTCCTGCACTTTGAACTTGGGGAACCCGTCCGGCGGCTTCGGCGCGTCGGTCAGTTTCGGCTCGTCGGCGCACGCGACGGCACAGAGAGTTGCGAAAAGGGTGGTGAGTACGGTTCGCATGGTGGCACTCGAAGGGGAGAGGTCCGCGCCGTTTTCGATACCGGGTGTAGAGCGTAGACTATCCGCTGGCCGGCGTCCACGCTCTTCCCGTGTTCCCTTGCCGTCGTCGCAGGTTGCCCCATGACTGACGTCCCCGCCCCGAAGCCGCGGTTGTCGTTCCCCGCCCGTGCCGTGCTGTTCGCGCTGCCGGTCGCCCTGTTCGCGGCCGTCGCCTCCGGCGGGTGGGTGGCCACCGACCTGTTGAACGCCCCCCGTGTGGCCAAGGCCGAACCGACCCACGCCGGCACCGACCCGGACGGCGGCGAGCTGTACACCCTCCACTGCGCCCGCTGCCACGGGGTGAACGGCGACGGCAACGGCCCGACGCCCATGCTGCCGAAGGCCCGCCACTTCGGGTACGAGCGGTTCAAGTTCACCGACACGCTGAACGGCCTCAAGCAACCGCAGGGGGCGGCCGGCACGCTCGGCGGTATCCCGACGGACGACGTGCTCGTCGCGCTCGTGAAGCGCGGCATCGCCGGCTCGCCCATGCCCGCCTTCGGCGACTTGAAAGACGGCGAGGTGAAAGCCATCTTGAGAGACGGCGAGGTGAAAGCCATCGTCGGGTACGTGCGGACGCGGTTCCTCCGCCCGGATCGGCTGTTGGCCTCACGCCTGGCCACCGAGCTGGAGAAGGCGAAGAAGGACGACGACTTCGACCCGAAGAAGGACTGGCCGCCGAAGCAGGAGAAGCAGGACAAGTGGTTCGCCGAGGCGGTGGCCGACGTGACCGGCTCGGAGCCGTCCCCGATGCCGGCTCCGTTCCCGGAGGCGAAGCCGGGGTACGAGCCGCGGGGGGCGGCGCTGTTCACCAAGCTGGGCTGCCTGGGCTGCCACGGGCCGGACGGCAAAGGGACCATCGACGCGAACCGCAAGAACGACAACGGGACCGTGGCCTACCCGCGCGATTTCACCGCCAACGTGTTCAAAGGCGGGCCGGAGCCGGAGCACCTGTACCGGCGGATTTACCTGGGCATCCCCGGCACGCCGATGAAGGCGTTCGGCAAAGAGGCGACGGCGGAGGAGATCGTGGACCTCGTGTATTACGTGAAGAAGTTCGCCGGCCCCCCGCCAGACGCCGCCCCCAAGCCGTGAGCGGGGAGGGCTTGCCGTCGCCGGGCGGAACGTTATCATTTGACGTGTCGCGGGATTGGTATATCGGTTGTGCCCAGCCTTCCCAAGGCTGTGAGACGAGTTCGACTCTCGTATCCCGCTCTGCAAGTGACGGCCAAATCAGCACGTCCGATGAGCCTATCCCGGCCTTTCCGTCAGCCTCCCTTGCCGCGTACTCCGTGTGACCTCCCTCCGATCATCACCGCCGGGTGGCGACTCGTCACCGGGTTGGCCGGAGGGGACGCCACCGGTCGGGCGACCACGCCGACGGGAAAGGGGTGACGCGCCGAACGCCCGCCCTCGATGCCGAGCGGAGGCTAGGGCACCACGGGCCGGTGTAAGATGAGGTGACAACACCCGCGGAAGCAGCGATGACTTACAGCGACTTCGACCCGGCCGAAGTGGAAGCGCGCTTCGGTGTGGGACTTCGGGTCGGGGTGTTGTTCCCCGCGACGACCCCCGCCCCGGTTCCTGGGTGGCTGGTCGATCACCTGGAGCGAATCCGCGGGTTGGCTCTGATGACCGAGAAGGTGCGGTCGGAACTCCTGGTCTCCCCCATCCTGATCGCCGTCCGCGAGTTGAGCGGGCGGACGCTGGCCCTCTTCTCCGGGCAGCGGATGGACGTCGATCCGGCGAACGGTCTGGCCGACGAGTGCGACTTCCTGCTCTGCCGACAGGAGACGGTGCCGGTGCTGCGTGCCCCGGTGGTGACGGTGTTGGAGGCGAAGCGGGGCGACATTGAAGCCGGGTTGGGCCAGTGCATGGCCCAGATGGTCGGCGCGCGGCTGTTCAACGAGCGGGCGAACCGGCCAGCCCGCATCTACGGGTGTGTGACCAGTGGCGAGGACTGGCAGTTTCTGCGTCTCGACGACGACGCGGTGGTGTACGACACCACCCGCCGGTACATCGGCAACCTGGACGACCTGCTCGGGGTGTTCGCCCGCATCGCCGCCGACACCGCCGGGTGAGACTGACGGCCCGCGTGTAAGATGAGGTGACAACACCCGCGGGGAGCAGCGATGGCTTACAGCGACTTCGACCTCCCCGCCGTCGAGAGCCGGTTGGGGGTCAGCCTCCACCTCGGCGAGCTGTTCCCCGCACTCCTCCCCATCCCCGCCCCGGCGTGGCTCCCGGACCACTTGGCCCGCGGGCGGGAGATCGCCCGCTTGACCGAGAAGGCGCGGTCCGAACTGCTCATCATGCCCATCCTGTTGGGTGCTCGTGAGGTGTGCGGGCGGGTGTTCGCCATCTTCTCCGGGCAGCGGCTCGACGTGGATACGGCGCGGGGGCTGGCCGGCGAGTGCGACTTCATCCTGAGCCGTCAAGAGGCGGTGCCGGTCCTCCGCACGCCGGTGATGGCGGTGATGGAGGCGAAGCGGGGGGACGTGGACGCCGGCCTGGGTCAGTGCCTGGCCCAGATGATCGGGGCGGTGACGTTCAACGAACAGCGGGGGGGAATTCGCCCCCCCGTGTACGGGTGCGTGACGACCGGCGACGAGTGGCAGTTCCTGCGTCTGGAAGGGGCGGACGCGGTGTACGACACCACCCGCCGGTACATCGGCAACCTGGACGACCTGCTCGGCGTGTTCGCCCGCATCGCCGCCGACACCGCAGGATAGCCTCGGCCCGCACTCAGAAGTCCGGTTGTACGGCCAGCCCGTCGGCGATGGTGGCGGTGAACGGGTAGGTGCCCATGTTCACGCTCGTCTTCACCACGTGAACGGACCCGTCGAGGAACAGGAAGTTGACGCCCGCGGGGTGGGCGGCGCTGAAGTCCTCGGCCACCCCCGCCGCCGCGCTCGGCGGGTGCTGACGGCAGGCGTGCCCGAGCACCATCGCCGCCGGCAGGTTGGTCGGGATGCCGCCGAAGGTGGCCGTGTCGTTCGCGCTCCGCCACGTCGCGCCGGGGAGTACCCCGGCCCAGCTCGCCAGCGTGTGCTTCGCGCTCTTCTCCCCCACCGCGATGCTGTTGCTCGTGCCGTCGGTCACGTCGGCGATCCGCGTGCGGCTGTTCCGGAAGAACAGCCCCTTGCCGCTGATGCCGTCGATCATCAGGTGCGTCGTCAACACCGCCGGCGACTCGTTCAGGAACGGCGTGTTGCCGTAGCACCCGACGTAGTTCGACCGCCCCAAGTTGCCGGTCAGCCCGCCGGTGGTCACGAAGTCGGCCGGGCGGATCGGCTCCTGCCGCGGGTCGGACGGACACCGCAGGAACTTGACGTCGGTGCCGACGGCGAAGGCGTTCTCCGGTGCGGTCAGCGACAGGTCGAAGCGGATGGTACGGTGCAAGTTGTCTTGCTCCAGGTCGGGCAGCAGGTGCGCCGCCCAGCCCCAGCCGGGGCCGGTGCCGTCGGCGGTCATCGCGTTCGCGGTGTAGCCGGGCGGGAAGCGGTCGTTGCGGTCGTGGTAGTTGTGCAGGGCGAGGCCGATCTGCTTCAGGTTGTTGCTACAGCTCATCCGCGACGCGGCTTCGCGCACCTTCTGCACGGCGGGCAGCAGCAGGCCGATGAGGACGGCGATGATGGCGATGACGACGAGCAACTCGATGAGCGTGAACGCCGGGCGGGAGTGACGGATTCGCATTGGCTACCTCAGTGAGTTAGGCGAGACTAACGCGGTGATTCACTGAGACTATCAGTCGGAATCGGTCTGTCAAGTATCGACAGTCAAAGTGAACCGCGGCACGAGTTGGGGTATCCTGACCCGCACGAACTCCGGCGGAGAGCACCCGTGAGCACCCTTCAGCGACTGACCGACCGCGGGCTGGTGAAGCCGCCCCGCTGGCTGCCGGCCAACGTGCAGTACGAGACGATCATGGGGTCGATGGCCTACGGCGTGTCCACGGACGACAGCGACTTCGACGTGTACGGCTGGGCCATCCCGCCGAAGGACGACCTGTTCCCGCACCTGCGCGGGGAAATCCTCGGCTTCGGCAAGCAGCACAAGCGGTTCGAGCAGTTCCAGGAGCACCACATCCGGGATGCCGACGCCCTGTCCGGCCGCGGGCGGACCTACGACGTAACCGTGTTCGGCATCGTGAAGTTGTTTTCGCTGGCGATGGACAACAACCCGAACGTGATCGACAGCCTGTTCACCCCGGCCGACTGCGTGCTGCACAGCACCCGCGTGGGCACCCTGGTGCGGGAGAACCGGCGGCTGTTCCTGCACCGCGGGGCGTGGCCGAAGTTCAAGGGGTACGCGTACTCGCAGTTGCACAAGATCGCCATCAAGGAGCCGACCGGCAAGCGGGCCGAACTGGTCGAGAAGTACGGGTACGATGTGAAGTTCGCGTATCACGTCGTGCGACTGCTCGGCGAGTGCGAGCAAATCCTGCTCGAAGGGGACATCGACTTGCGGCGGGACGCCGACCGGCTGAAAGCAATCCGCCGCGGGGAGTGGACGGAAGAGCGGTTGCGGCAGTGGGCGGCGGAGAAGGAGGCGGACTTGGAGCGCGCCTACGCGGCCAGCCAGTTGCCCGCCACGCCCGACGAACCCGCCATCCGCACGCTGCTGCTGCACTGTCTGGAAGAGCACTACGGCAACCTGAGCGATTGCGTGGTGCGGCCCGACCGCGCGGTGGCGGCGCTCCGAGCGATGCAGGCCGAACTCGACAAGGTGAAGGAGTTGCTGTGAACAACATCATCCCACCCGCAGCTGCGGAACGGCTCCGCGTCGAGGCCGCCCGCCACCCGTATCCTCTGGTGTTCGCCACTGTCAGCGGAGCTCACCTGTACGGCTTCCCGTCGCCGGACTCCGACTTCGATCTGCGAGGCGTTCACGTCCTGCCCGTGAGGGAAGTGGTCGGGCTGGACCCCGGACGGGAGACCATCGAACTGGCCGCGAAGGACGTGTTGGAACTCGATCTGGTCACGCACGATGTGCGGAAGTTCTTCACCCTGCTGTTGCGGAAGAACGGGTACGTTCTGGAGCAACTGTATTCCCCGCTCGTCGTCGCCACGTCGCCCGCACACGAGGAATTAAAAGCTCTCGCCCGCGGGTGCGTCACCCGGCACCACAGCCACCACTACCTCGGGTTCGCCGAAACCCAGTGGCGACTCTTCGACAAGGAACGGCCGCGACGGGTCAAACCGCTGCTGTATGTCTACCGGGTACTCCTCACCGGCCTACACCTGATGCGAACGGGCGAGGTGCAAGCGAATCTTGTCCGACTCAACGAAGCCGCCCGGCTGAGTCACGTCGGCGACCTGATCGCCCGTAAGCTGGCGGGTCCGGAGCAATCGACTCTGGACGATGGCGATGTGGCTTTTCACCGACAGGAGTACGACCGCCTCCGAGAGTCACTGGAAGCAGCCCACCGCGAGAGCCTTCTCCCCGAACTGCCGACGGCTCGACCGGCACTGAACGCCCTGCTCATCCGCCTACGAATCGGGGCGGGTTGAATCGGGGGGATCACTCGCAGGGAGTCGCGGACAGGAGTCGATCCACGTCCCGCGAGCCGTGCAGCACGCGTACGATTCGGATGGTGTCGATGTCCGAGAGGAAGAAGACGACGTGTTTGCCGACGACAAAACTGCGCAACCCCGGCCGGAGGTCGTCACGGTTTCGGCCGGTGCGGGGGAATGAGGTGTGGCGATCAGCCGCTTCCCAGAAGTCCTCGAGGAAGCGGTCGGCCGCGTCGAGATTCCGTTCGGCTAGAGCATTTTCAGTCTGTCCCTTGCGGCCTCGT